>JASEIZ010000039.1 GCA_030017395.1 Desulfobacterales bacterium
CTCCCCGCCGCAAGCAGCGGGGAATGCGCTCGCTGTTCAGTTCAATAACTTATAGAAATTCCGAGATGTTTTAATTAAATCTGGGTTTAATGAAAGAGTTTCAAGGGTTAAAATGCTTATAAAATGCTGGGGATCGAGAGGTTCCATTCCTGTTTCAGGTCAAGAATATCTCAAATATGGCGGTGATACCGCATGTATAGAAATCAGAGCGAAAAGTAATGATATCGTAATTGTTGATGCCGGAACAGGGATTCGAATGCTCGGCAATAAATTAATAGGAGAGAATAACCCTGTCTATAACATTATCTTTACCCATGCCCATTGGGATCACATAATGGGACTTCCGTTTTTTAAACCTTTATATTCTAAAAGCGCCACGCTGCGGATGCACAAATGTCCCTTTCACGGTAATTTCGTGGAAAATATACTTCCCAAGCTAATGTCTCCTCCTAATTTTCCTGTAAAATCCTCCAGCTTAAAGGCAAATATATATTACGAAGAAGCATGCTCCAAAGAATTTAAGATCGGATCATTATCGATAATCCCTATCCGTATCAGCCACCCTAACGGCGGCAGCGGATACAAATTCATTGAAAACAATAAAATTTTTGTTTTTCTGACAGACAATGAACTTGGGTTTGTCCATCAAGGAGGTCTTTCATATAAAGACTATATGGAATTTTCTTCAGGGGCACATCTGCTTATTCATGACGCCGAATACACGCCTGACGATTACAAAAATTATATAGGATGGGGCCACTCTGAATACACTCGCGTTTTGGAGATGGCCTTTGAAGCCGGAGTAAAAAAATTGGGTCTATTCCATTTAAACCAGGAAAGAACAGACAGGGAAATGGATAATATTGTCGAAAAATGTAAAACCATAATAGCTCAAAAAGGAGAAAAACTTGAATGCTTTGGAGTCGGCAGCGATATGACATTTGAGCTATAAAACGTCTCGTAATTTCTACAACTTATTGAACTGAACAGCGAGCGCATTCCCCGCTTCTTGCGGCGGGGAGCTTCAAATTTCTGTGACTTTAGTCGAGTCGTCGAATGGAAAAATGGTCGAGTAGTTTAAGAGTCCTTATAACTCGACGACTCAACTATTTAACTACTCGACCAATTGTGAGTGTGAGCAAAGTGAACTAAGTTTTGTTTTTCAGTTTTTTATAAAGATAGCTTTGCTTAACTCCTATTGATTTGGCTGTTTTTGCAATATCATTATCGTACTGTAAAAGTTTTTTTCGGACAAATGCTTTTTCAAAGTTTCTCTTTGCATCATTTAGGCGATCAATTACAAATAACTGCGATTCAACAAGCCCTAAATCCTCCCCTATGTTTGAATTATATGGCGCAGGTATATCGGAAACATCAATTATATCATTTTCCGTCATGATAGCCATCCGCTCCACAAGATTCTTCAGTTCTCTGACATTTCCCGGCCATGAGTAAGCGCATAAAATATCGAGTGCTTTCTTGGTTATCTTTTTTTTGCTATGGTTTTGTTTTACGCTCTCATCTAAAAATGTTTCAACAAGAAGCGGAATATCCTCACAACGATTCTTCAGGCTTGGCACTTCAACAGGTATTACATTTAACCGAAAGTAAAGATCCTCTCTAAAGTTGCCCCTTTCAATTTCTTTTTCAATATCTTTGTTACTGGCGGCAATTACCCTGGCATTGACACTTAATGTTCTGCTTCCTCCGACACGCTGGAATTTTTGTTCCTGCAACACTCGAAGAATTTTGGCCTGTGTTTTTAAACTCATATCCCCCACTTCATCAAGGAAAATCGTTCCGTTGCTTGCCAGCTCAAATTTGCCTCTTTTCTTGTTGGTCGCTTCAGTAAACGATCCTTTCTCGTGGCCAAACAGCTCGCTTTCGATCAGTTCTTCCGGAATTGCGGCGCAACTGACATCAACAAAGGGTTGATCCGCTCTTGGGCTTAAATGGTGAATTGTACGCGCGACAAGCTCCTTCCCTGTACCGTTTTCTCCTGTGATAAAGATCCATGCGTCTGTCGGAGCTGCAATCGCTATCTGCTTTTTCAAAGCTACTGTTGGAGGGCTGTCTCCGCTTATAGAGTGCTTTTCTATTGTCTTTTTCCGAAGATATCTGTTTTCCTCTTCAAGTCTCCTGAAGTTTAGCGCATTATTAATCGCAACAATTACCTTATCAATCAAAAGCGGTTTTTCAATTAAATCAAAAGCTCCGAGCTTTGTAGCCTTAACAGCAGTCTCTATTGTCCCGTGCCCCGATATTATTATTACCTGAATAAAGGCATTATTTTTTTTTATCTCCTTTAATGTATCAATTCCGTCCATGCCCGGCATCCATATATCAAGCAAAACAAGATCCGGTGATTCGCTATCGATAATCTTTAAAGCTTCATAACCATTGGTAGCCGTTATGACTTCAAAACCTTCATCATAAAGAAGACCGCTTAAAGATTGAAGTATGGATGGTTCGTCGTCAACGATTAGAACAGATGGAAACATATTGCAAAACTCCTATATAAAAATTTAGTAGCCGTTTACAGGTTCAAAAGTTCAACCGTTCAGGGTTATATCTAAAGTGATCGGTTTCAGGTTCAGGGTTCAAGGTTCAAAGGTTATAGATTGCCGTGTTATCCTTTTGTTAATAGTGAGTTAGGGCTCTTCAACCGGGAACCCTGAACCTTTGAACGGTTATTATTATACAGGCAGCTCTATTACAAACTTGGCTCCTTTAGGCTGGTTATCCTGCACCTGTATCATACCGTTATGATCAGCAACAATCGTGCTCACAATTGTCAGGCCCAATCCCATGCCTGCCTTTTTTGTTGAAAAATAAGGTTCAAAAAGATGTGTCTTGTCTTCATCTGAAATGCCCGGACCATTATCGGCAACCTCTATTCGAACAATCTTTAAGATAGGATCATTAGTTAATGTAATCGAAATTTCACCATTTGTTTTAACCGAAGCAATTGCATTATCAACAAGATTAATCATGGCCTGTTTAATCTGTCTGCGATCAATATTTAAAGTCGGAATATCCTCTGTTATGCTGATTTTGAAATCTATATCTTGACGCCCTTCTTTGTATAGTGCCACGGTCTCTTCAATAATGGGCGGCAGAGCGCAAAGTTCCGGATTTACCGCTGGAAATCTTGCAAACGCTGAAAACTCATTTACCATATCCCGAATCAAATCCACATGATCGATTATCATCTGAATACATTCCTCAAAAACTGGTTCATTTATCTGTTTTGAATATCTTCTTTTTAGGCGCTGAGCTGAAAGAGAGACCGGAGTTAAAGGGTTTTTGACTTCATGAGCGATCCTGCGCGCAACTTCGCGCCATGCAGCAATGCGCTGGGCTTTTTCCAGTTCGGTAAGATCATCAAAAACCATTACTATGCCCATATGGTTTCCCGCATCGTCTTTAAGCGCATTAACATGCATCATAAAACTACGCTGCCCTCCTTCTATTATTAATCTAAGCGGAAGGGTAATATGGTCTTCACGAGAGCTGGTCAGATTATCAATTATTTCTTCCGCAAGGTTCAGATGCTGCCCTTTAAGCAGGTTTTTATAATTTTTATTCAGCATATCCTTTGGCATAAGATTGAGCATCTTTTCAGCAGACTTGTTTATTGTTGTTACAAGCCCGCTTGGTCCAAGAGTTATTACGCCGGCAGAAACATTTTTTAATACTATTTCCATATATTGCCGTCTTTTTTCTATCTCAACATTTTGTTCGCGAAGCATACCCGCGGAAAGCTCTAATTGTTCTCTGCTGATCCGCAAATCTTTTGTCATCTTATTAAATGAATCAACAAGACTGCCGATTTCAGTATCAGCCACAGGGCCGATGCTGAATCCTAAATCTCCTTCCGCAACTCTTCGTGTCCCTTCTGCAAGCTCCATTATCGGTATTGTGATAGATTTCGCCAAATAAAACCCAAACCATATCGCGCAAAAAACAACAAGTAGCGCCACTATTGAAAGAGTTATATAATAGGTTGTCTGGATCGGTTTCTTAAGAAGTATTATATGTTGATATTCCTCAAAAGCTCTTGATATTGATGCCATGTTTTCAGAAAGATCAGAGGCTATCAATACCGACAATACAACAAAGCCTTCAGCATCCGTGTAATTTGTTCCAAAAGGAATAGTTCCGATCGTTCTTATCAGCTCTCCTTCCGGAATTTTTTCAAAAACCGATCTTACCCCTTTTGGCCCTATATCTTTTTGAAAATTATCAGCGGAAACAACTCTAAAAGGCTTGTCTTCCAGATCCCTAACAAGCGCAAATGTAAGGCGGTTTGCATTCACACTATAAATTTCAACAGCATCAATATTAAATGCCCGATGAACAACCTGGACGTAGTGGGAAAGAGCTTTCCTGTTTTCTTCGTCCAGAAGTTTTTTGGTATTTATCTGGTAGGCAATCCTTTCCAGATAAAACCGGTTGTTTTTTTCTGCATGATCATACAAGCGCCTTCCTACAAGCAACGAATTTTCAAGAGCCTGTTCTACGGGAATATTAAACCAAAATTCAATACTGGTTGTAATAAAGCTGATTGAAAAGAAAAAAAGGACAATCGTAGGCAAAAGAGTAAGGGCAATAAAGGCTGTCACAAGTCTCGTGCGAAGCTTTGCCCCCATTACTTTACGTTTTCTATCATAGAACAACTTTACCAGATTTCTAAACACAAGAAATATCAACAAGATAAGCAACAGCAAATTGATGTTGATTAATATAAACATCAATATTGTGTTGGAAATTGGAATCTCTGCCCCAAAATATATTACCTTGTGCTCAGCAAAGGTCATGAGGGCAATTGCAAAGACAACTATGACAATCAGAATGCCTTCACGTTTGCGCCTTTTGCGTTCCTCTTCTAAGATATTATATTTTGGATTTTTGAATATATTATTGCTCATAATAAGTGCGGAAAGATTCCGGCTTTCAGTAGATAAAATCTATTGTATACCAGTCTGTTTCAATGTCCCATAAAGAAACAAAAAACAGGATGTAATGCAGATAAAAGGGAAGGGTTAGTTTTCCAAGCTCTGCCTTGGCTCTTATTTGATACTGGTCGCCTTTCTGCAGACTGCCAAGCGAAATAATTTTCAAACTGTCAATTTCGGTCATCAGGTTTTTGGCTTCTTCAAAAGATTGTGCAACAGACGGCTTATCCCTTTCCCATGACCGTGTAACAATAAATTCCTTCTTCAGGTTATTATATTTAATCGTATGTGTTATTTTTATATCAGCTATCTTATTGTCAAACCACATGTTACGAGCATGGTACAGAGTAATATAGAAGGAAAAAGTTGCCGGCACCCCTTTTAAAACAGCTTTTTTTATTTTGTCGTTAAAAGCATCTTCAACATTAAGAAAAACCAAAAGATCATCACGTGTGTTGGTGATAATTATATTGGTCAGCCTTGCCTCAGATGCAAAAGCTGCGTTTTGCATGACCAGTAATATGCAAAGGAATATGATACTAATTTTGCGGCAAATCAATGATAACATAATATATAACCTGGGTTGAGCGGTTCAACGTTCACGGTTGAAGAGCCCTAACTCACTATTAACAAAAGGAATATCAGTAGACTATAACCTCGGAACCCCTGGCCCAGACCTATCTTTCCTGTCCCAGTTCATAGAAACTTTTGGCGCAGCATTCAATGCGATCGTGCCAAGCATGCATATTAAATCGCGCCGGGGCAGGCCTGAACCCTGAACCTCTGAACCTTGAACCATAACCACTAAATGGAATAGAAGTTTATTGTCCAATAAATCACCCCTTAATTTGCAAAGATTTACGAGGTCTGGAAGAAGAAGGTTTTCTATTAATAATGGATACCTTCTTAAATGGCAAGTGGTTTTAGGAAATATGAGTTTTGTGCCTCATTTGGGCATTTCGACAATATCCTGTATTATGCTGGTTTCCCATGATTTTTTTTGGGCAAAGAATTTTTTCAGGAATGCATGATGAAAAAAATGGCCTGATTTGCGCACCTTAATATGACCTAAAACCGGCATGCCGAGAAGGGCAAAATCGCCTATGCAGTCAAGGAGTTTATGCCGCACAAACTCATCCTTATACCGTAAACCATCTTTGTTAAGTATTTCCTTATCTATTACAACAACATTATCCAGCGAACCGCCGCGTGCAAGCCCAAAACTTTTCATCTCTTCATATTCATGCAAAAAACCAAAAGTTCTGGCTCTGCATATTTCGCGCTCAAACACTTCTTCGCAAAGTTCTATGGTATAAGATTGTTTTTTAATCAAAGGATGATCATAATCTATGTCGCAGGTGATTTTAAATGAAGACTCAGGATATATGCCGACAAATTTCCCGTTTTCTTTCAACTCAATCGGCTCCTTTACCACAAAAAAACAGCGTTGACCGGTTTGCTCCTTTATGCCTGCCGCCATTATCGATGAGGTAAATACTTCGGCGCTGCCGTCCATTATCGGCATCTCGTAGCCGTCAATTTCAACCATGGCATTATCAATTGATAAACCTGAAAAAGTAGCCATAAGATGTTCTATTGTTGAAACAATAAATCCATTATATCCTATTACGGTTGCAAGGCTTGTATCCACTACCATATTAAAATGTGCGGATATGCTCGGACTGTCCGGAAGATCTATTCTTTTGAATTTGATACCATGATTTATTGGCGCAGGTTTGATTGTCAGATTAACCCTTTTGCCTGAATGAATGCCTACACCGGAACAGTTGATCAATCCGGCAACAGTTCTTTGCTTGAAATGCATACAATTACTCAATTATCCATAAAATTGGTTATAAGTTTGTCTTGTATCTGTAACATTATTATGACAATTATGCTATTTTTTTTCTAACCGGTCTTATTTGATATCCGCATGATAAGCCTGAAGAGATTTTACACTGGTTTTTCCCTCTCTTCGCGCAGCAATTCCCTTGGCAGCTGCCAGCGCTGCAGCCGTAGTAGTAATGTTTAAAATCTTATACTCGATTGCCGCTTTTCGGATATATGAATCATCATCCTTGCTCTCTTTTCCGCTTGGCGTATTGATAATCAGATGAATCTCTCTGTTTTTGACGGCATCTACGATGTCTGGCCTGCCATATCCCAGTTTGCGGATAGTTTCCGATTCAAGGCCATGTTCTTGCAAAAAGTTATGTGTTCCTTCTGTAGCCAGTATCTTAAATCCTAAAATACCAAACAACCTGGCCGGCTCCAAAACACTCGGCTTGTCTTTATCAGCAACGGTAATAAGAACAGTTCCGTCAATCGGCAGTGATAGTTGAGTTGCTTTCTGAGCTTTAAAATAAGCGAGGCCAAATGAATCCGCGAGCCCCAGAACTTCTCCGGTAGACCGCATTTCAGGCCCTAAAAGGGGGTCGACTTCAGGAAACATTTTAAACGGAAGTATAGCCTCCTTAACGCCGAAATGAGAAATATGTTTTGGTTTCAGATTGAGATCAGAAATTTTTTTGCCCATAACCACCTGTGTGGCAAGCCGTGCCATAGAGATGTTGCAAACTTTGGAAACAATCGGCACAGTGCGCGAGGCTCTGGGATTGGCCTCCAGAATATAAACAGTGTCGTTTGCAATAGCATACTGGATATTCATAAGCCCTACCACTTTGAGTTTGATGGCAATCTTTTTTGTGTATTCGTAAATGGTCTCCAGGTGTTTCAAAGGAATGCTTACCGGAGGAATTACGCACGCGGAATCGCCGGAATGCACACCTGCCAGTTCAATATGCTCCATAACAGTGGGAACAAGGGCATCGGTTCCGTCGGCAATAGCATCTGCTTCGGCTTCAATGGCATTTTCCAGAAATTTGTCGATCAGTATGGGTCGCTTTGGTGAAACATCTACGGCTGCTGACATATAATGTAAAAGCATTTCCTCATCATAAACAACTTCCATAGCGCGTCCGCCAAGAACGTAAGACGGCCTGACCATTAATGGATATCCGATCCTTTCAGCTATCTCAAGAGCTTTTTCCGTGGTGCCGGCCATACCGGATTTGGGTTGGGGAATCCCCATCTCGTACATAATCTTACGAAACCGGTCCCGATCCTCTGCCAGATCTATTGTTTCAGGAGATGTCCCTAAAATTTTGACTCCTGCTTTTTCCAGATCTCTGGCGATATTCAGGGGCGTTTGTCCACCGAACTGGATAATAATCCCTTCTGGTTGTTCCTTATCATAAATACTTAAAACATCTTCAACAGTAAGAGGTTCAAAATAAAGCTTGTCCGAAGTATCGTAATCCGTAGAGACGGTCTCGGGGTTGCAATTAACCATTATCGATTCATACCCTGCATCACGGATGGCAAATGCAGCGTGTACGCAGCAGTAGTCGAACTCGATTCCCTGACCTATACGATTGGGGCCTCCGCCAAGCACCATAATTTTTTTGCGATCGCTTACCTCGATTTTGCATAGCGCATTATAGGTGGAATAGTAATAGGCAGCGTTTTCAACACCGCTGACCGGCACAGGTTCCCACGCTTCGATAATACCAAGCAAAATACGCTTTTCTCTGATATCCTTTTCTGAAATGCCAAGAAGAACAGAAAGATATCTGTCTGCAAATCCGTCCTTTTTAGCACGGATAAGCAGATCATCCGGCAACATCTTTCCTTTGTATGTTAGAATTTCTTCTTCAATATCTACCAGTTCCTTCATCTGTTTAATAAACCAAGGTTTAATATGTGTAAGTTCATAAAGATCCTGGATATCGGCTCCCTTGCGCAAAGCCTCGTACATAATAAACTGGCGTTCGCTTGTAGGAATAATCAGCATATTCATTAATTCAGATAGAGATTTTTTATTAAAGTCCTTAGCAAAACCAAGACCATAACGGTTTATTTCAAGGGATCGGATTGCTTTCTGAAACGCCTCCTTGTAGTTTTTCCCGATACTCATTGCTTCGCCAACAGCACGCATTTGGGTTCCAAGCTTATCCTCAACACCCTCGAATTTTTCAAAAGCCCATCTGGCAAATTTTACCACCACATAATCACCGGAAGGAGTATATTTTTCAAGTGTGCCGTCACGCCAGTAGGGAATTTCATCCATGGTCAAACCACCGGCAAGCAAGGCGGAAATAAAGGCAATCGGAAAACCTGTTGCCTTAGATGCCAGGGCGGATGACCTGGAAGTTCTTGGGTTAATCTCGATAACAACAACCCTGCCTGTTTTGGGATCATGTGCGAATTGCACATTTGTGCCTCCGATAACGTCAATCGCTTCGACAATGGAATAAGCATATTTCTCAAGACGCCTTTGCAGCTCGGGATCGATGGTTATCATCGGCGCCGTGCAAAAAGAATCGCCCGTGTGAATACCCATGGCATCGACATTTTCGATAAAGCAAACAGTAACCATCTGGTTTTTAGCATCCCGTACCACTTCCAGTTCAAGCTCTTCCCATCCCAGAACCGACTCTTCGACCAGAATCTGGTTTACAATGCTTTCAGACAAACCGCGTTTAGCAATAATGCGAAGCTCTTCAACATTATACACCAAACCGCCGCCTGTGCCGCCCATTGTATAGGCCGGGCGGATAACAACAGGGTAACCCAATTCTGCCGCGACTTTTTCAGCGTCTTCAACTTTATTTACCGTTTGGCTCTTCGGCATTTCAATACCAAGCCGCTCCATGGTTTCTTTGAAGGCTGTACGATCTTCTCCCCGCTTAATGGCATCGACATTTACACCGATAACCTTTACGCCGTATTCATCCAGCACACCTGACTGCGCCAGTTCAGATGATAAATTAAGACCCGACTGACCTCCTAAATTAGGCAGCAAGGCATCCGGCCGTTCCTTTTTGATAATCTCTGTTAATACTTTAAGGTTAAGAGGTTCGATA
Organism: Desulfobacterales bacterium; assembly: GCA_030017395.1. Taxonomy (GTDB): domain Bacteria; phylum Desulfobacterota; class Desulfobacteria; order Desulfobacterales; family ETH-SRB1; genus Desulfaltia. The sequence goes on from JASEIZ010000039.1 coordinate 9,884, forward strand.
TATGTAACATCAGCTGTTCCCGGATCTGTCATGATTGTTGCGGGATTCGAGTTTACCAGAACGATTTCATAACCAAGATAACGCAGAGCTTTGCAGGCCTGGGTGCCGGAATAATCGAATTCACATGCCTGACCGATAATTATAGGGCCTGAACCGATTATAAGTACTTTTTTAACGTCGTTGCGTTTTGGCATTAACAACTCCTTTCGATTGATGATTGATGATTGTCGATTGATGATTTATTGAGTCGCTTCGCTCCGTCTTTTTCAATAAAAGACACTGTCATTAATCTAAGGGCTCGCTTAAAAATATTGGATCAAACCTTTCTGTTAATGACCTTGAAATAAAATCGGCAGAATACCTTCAATCGACAATCATCAATTGTAACCATGAAACATACAGGTCACAACCGGCATATCCGTTTGTTTTTAGCCAGAGTTTACTTAAAATAACTGGATCCATCCCAGCAATGGGTACATAATTTGTTTTTAGGCAGACCAACAGCCCTTACAAGGTCTTCCAGTTCTTGAAATTTTAACGATGTAAGCTTTAATTTTTTTCTTATTCTATCTATCATTGCCATATTTCTTTCCGATCCAGCTAAAATATATTCATCCAGAAATTTATCATCACTTCCTTCAAGCTCTCTAATTGCTTTTCGACTAGCAAGATTAAGTGTCGATCGCGATGTTGAAAAATTGAGAAATTCGCAGGGATAAATTAAAACAGGGCAGGCAGGGCGCATGTGGACCTCCAGTGCGCCGTAATCGAATAATATTTGAACATTGTCCTGCAACTGGGTGCCCCTTACAATCGAATCTTCACAAAAAAGAATTTTTTTACCCTCTATCATAGACTTAACGGGAATCAGTTTCATTTTAGCAACTATATCTCTTCTGTCTTGACTTTGAGGCATAAAGCTTCTGGGCCAGGTTGGTGTGTATTTAACAAATGGGCGTTTATACGGGATTTTTCTTCCATTTGCGTAGCCGATTGCATGAGCGATTCCGGAGTCCGGAACCCCTGCGACAAAATCCACTTTTGTTTTGTCATTTTTTGCAAGGGAGTATCCACACCTGTATCTGACCAACTCCACATTGATTTCTTCGTAATCAGATGCCGGATAACCATAATATACCCACAAAAAAGTGCATATTTGCATTTTGCTTTCGGGTTTTTTTCTCTGCTCATATCCATCCGGTGTCAGGAAAACAATTTCACCCGGCCCAAGATGTTTTTCAATATCATATCCAAGATTGGGAAATGCGCATGTTTCCGAAGATGCTGCATAGGCTCCTTCTTTTTTTCCGATAGCAATAGGTGTTCTTCCTAATCTGTCCCTTACGGCAAAAATCCCGTTTCCTGTAAGCAAAAGCATTGAACATGAACCTTGAATAAGTTGTTGAGCATTTTCAATTCCTTCTTCAAAGGATCCTTTTTCACAAATTAACATTGCCGCCAGTTCCGTCGGGTTTGTCACACCGCCGCTGGTCTCGGAAAAATGCATTTTTTTTGCAAATTCTTTTCTGACCAACTCCTCAATATTGTTGATTTTCCCAACAGTAACAATTGCGAATGTTCCCAAATGTGATCCGATAATAAGCGGCTGGGAATCGTTGTCACTGATAACTCCGATCCCCTTGTTGCCTTTTAATGCCGGAAGATCAGGCTCAAACTTGGACCGAAAATAGTTGTTTTCAATGTTATGGATAGATTTTGCAAATCCTTTAGAATTTTTAACGGCCATGCCGCCTCGTTTTGTGCCAAGATGAGAATGATAATCGGTCCCGTAAAACAGATCGTTGACACAATCTTCTTTTGAAACACTTCCAAATAAACCACCCATAACGGATAATTCCTTTTTCTACCTGTTCAAATCTCAGCTTTGTTTAACCAGACTCACTAAATCCAAAAAAATAGTTTTTATTTAAAGCACAAATAACTCTTTTCTGTCAATTTTTCTGTATTGCACATTAAACATTAAATCGAAAGTTAATTATATCCCCGTCCTGCACTTCGTAGGTTTTACCCTCGAGCCTTACATTGCCTTTTTTTCTTGCTTCATGATGCGTGCCGGCATTTATCAAATCACCATAAGAAACCACCTCTGCGCGTATGAATCCTTTTTTTATGTCCGTATGGATAATGCCTGCCGCATCAAGAGCCTGAGTTCCTTTCTTTATAGTCCATGCCCTTACCTCATCTTCACCAACTGTAAAAAAGGATATAAGTCCCTGAAGTTCGTATGACCGGGTGATAACTCTGTCCATGGCAGATGCAGTAATATTGAATTCGGAAAGAAATTCTTCTGCTTCTTCGTCAGACATGTGGGCAAGTTCTTGTTCTAACTTGCCTTTTACTATCATACAACTTTCCATAGAAATTACATTTTTCATTTCAGGCAAGCTGTCATCGTCATCTTCGTTATTAAAGAGAACAAGCATGGGCTTGGCTGAAACAAATGCAAATCCCTTAAGCGCAGGCGCAAAAGCAAAATCCGGATTTTTTCTAAGAGGAATTCCGTTTTCGAGCTTTTTTCGGCATTCGGTTAAAAGATCGGATTCTTCCTGGTCGATTTTTCTGTGCCTTTGTTTTTCTAATTCAATTCGTTCAAGACGCTTCTCCACAACAACAAGATCGGCAAGAATCATTTCCTGATCAAAACTAAAAAAATCGCTGTATGGATCAGGATTTTTAAAACCGTATCCGCCGAAATTCCGCACCACATGTATCAAAGCATCGCAATCTCTTACTTCATTCCAGATATTATATTCTTTTGTCGGTTCCTTACCGTGTCCTTGAAATCCTGGAAGAAAGTATGCGACCTGAGCATAAATGGTCTTTTTGGGTTTATACATATTGCTTAATACGTCGACACGTTTATCAGGCACCTTGATTGTGCCTATACGTGTTTCCTCTTTATGCCCTGTATCAATTACATTATGGGTTAATACTTCAAATATAGTTGTTTTCCCTGATTCGGGAAGACCGATAATTCCTATTTTCATTATCTAATCCTTTTGCAAGTTATTGGTAGAGACCTTTGCAGAACGCGACATTTTTTCGTCAGGCAAGGAAGGCGAAAAT
>JASEIZ010000003.1 GCA_030017395.1 Desulfobacterales bacterium
GCAAAATTTTTGATATTTTTTACTACTGTGCTCTTCGTGGTGATTGATAATAAAATCGCTTAAGTTAATGACATTGGATAGAAACCTTTAAGAAAGTGTTCAATATTTATTTATGAGCCCAGCAACCGACGATTACATAAAACCAATGCCGTGGACAATGGCCGATATCCTTGACGCCACAAAGGGAGATTTGTTGCTTGGCAACATAAAGAGCAGTTTTTCAGGCATCTCTATTGACTCTCGCAGCATATCTTCTGATGAACTGTTTGTTGCTATCAGAGGAAATATCTACGATGGGTTTTCTTTTGCCGGCTATGTAATCAAGCAAGGTATTCGCGGTCTGCTTATAAACATGGAAAAAGCAAACGGTTTGCCATACGAAAAATGGAGAAAAAAGGGAGTCGTTTGTGTTGCGGTAAAGGACACGACAAAGGCTCTGGGGGATCTTGCCCGCTTTAATCGCAAGCGTGCAGATGTTTCCGTTGTGGCGATAACCGGATCAAACGGCAAAACGAGCACCAAAGATATGACTGCCGCGGTTGTTGCCCGGAAATTTTGCACCTTATCTACAGAGGGTAATTTAAACAATGAAATCGGGCTTCCATTAACCCTTTTCAGGCTTTGCAGTCGCCATAAATGGGCCATTCTCGAGCTCGGCATAAACAACCCGGGAGAGATGGGGAGACTTGCGGATATTTGTTTGCCTGACGTCGGCGTTATTACCAATATAAGCCGTGCTCATTTAGAGGGATTAGGTTCGATAAAAGGAATTATGCGTGCCAAGGGCGAGCTTCTGGAGAAAATCAGACCGGACGGAACAGCAATTCTCAATGCAGACGATCGGAGAGTTCTTGATATGGCTGATAAAACCTCAAGGAATGTGCTTTTTTATGGACTGTCAAACAGAGCTGCTGTCAGGGCTGAGTCTGTGATTAACAAGGAGGGTGGAGTTTCATTTACGCTGGTTTTGCCGTCTGGAGCCGTTCCCGTAAATCTTAGGGTTTTTGGCGATTTTATGGTGTCAAATGCGCTTGCCGCATCTGCTGTTGGATATCTTTTGGGGATTAGCGTATTGGAAATTAAAGCCGGTCTTGAGGATTTTAAGCCGGCTCATGGAAGAATGAACATTATTATGATCGGTTTGGCTCATATAATCGACGATACATACAATGCTAATCCGGATTCAATGAAAGCCGCAATAATGACGCTTAAATCATTAAAAGGCAAAAACAGAGGGGCCATAATTATCGGCGATATGTTTGAACTCGGAGAATACTCGGAGTCCACGCATAAAGAAATCGGTTCTTTATCCGCCAAATCGGATATTGCAAAGCTCTATATCACAGGTGGGTTTGCAGAAAGTGTCGCGGCAGGCGCTAGGGAAAAAGATAATTCGCTGGATATCTTTACGGGCACCAGGGAAGAGATTCTCGAAGACCTGACAGACTGGCTAATGCCCGGCGACTGGGTTCTTATTAAGGGGTCCAGAGCAATGGGCATGGAAAAGATAGTAGAGGGATTAAAGGATTATGTTTTATCATTTACTTTATCCGCTTCATAAAACGATTTCGGTTTTTAATGTATTTCAATACATTACATTCCGAACTATCTATGCCAGCCTGACGGCTTTATTGATCTGTTTTTTTCTGGGGCCATGGGTTATCAAAAAACTTAGCGATAAGCAGATCGGGCAGTATATCAGAGAAGACGGCCCTAAAGCACACAGCAAAAAAGCAGGAACACCCACAATGGGCGGGGTTCTGATTATATTCTCGGTTGTAATATCGACACTTCTCTGGACCGATTTGTCAAATTTTTACATATGGATAATTCTTCTGATTACAATTGGGTACGGTGTTATCGGCTTTATCGATGACTATCTCATGCAGGTCAAGAAGAGAAGCAAAGGTTTAAGCGGTCGAAACAAACTGCTGATGCAGGTAATACTTGCAATCGGAGCGGGTGTTTTGCTTTTTTCTTATTCTGGTTTTTCTACAAGCATAACCATACCTTTTTTTAAAAAGATATCGCCGGATATCGGCTGGGGATATATATTCTTTACAACCATTGTGATTGTCGGGACTTCAAATGCGGTTAATCTTACAGACGGTCTCGACGGTCTTGCAATTGGGCCTGTGATTATAGTTGCGGCCACATACATGGTTTTTGCCTATGTTGCCGGTCATATCAGGATCGCCAATTATCTGCAGATCAATTATGTCTCTGGATGCGGAGAGATAACCATATTCTGCGGAGCGTTAGCCGGCGCAGGCCTTGGTTTTTTGTGGTTTAACACATATCCGGCACAGATTTTCATGGGAGATGTCGGCTCGCTTCCAATAGGGGGTGCGATTGGGGCCGTAGCCGTTATTACAAAACAGGAAATACTGCTCGTGCTTGTGGGCGGGCTGTTTGTAATCGAAGCGCTTTCTGTCATATTCCAGGTCGGTTTTTTCAAAATGACAAACGGCCGCAGGATTTTCAAAATGGCTCCTCTTCACCACCATTTTGAATTGAAAGGGTGGGCAGAGCCAAAGGTTATAGTTCGATTTTGGATAATATCGATTATGCTTGCTCTTCTTTCCATGAGTACACTGAAGCTCAGGTAGGAAGGGAATTGTGTAAACGCTTAATGGAATAGTTATGCAACTTGCCAATAAAAATATTGTCGTAGTCGGTCTGGGAAAGTCCGGATTTGCGGCTGCACGTTTTTTAAAGAAAATGGGCGCGTCGGTTACTGTTACAGACAAATCGGAAGAAGACAAACTGGAAGCTTATGCGCCTGTTTTGCGTGAAATGGGTGTCAAGATGGAGCTTGGGCAGCATAAAATTGATACTTTTGAAAGATCGGATCTTATTATTGTGAGCCCCGGGGTATCTCATAATATCTTGCCGATAAAAAGAGCCGCATTAAAAGGGATACAGATATTGGGAGAAATCGAGCTTGCCTATAGATTTATACAGGAACCTATTGTCGCAATAACAGGCACTAACGGCAAGACTACAACCACAACACTTTTAGGAGATATGCTTAAAAAATCAGGCAAAAAGGTTTTTGTTGGAGGCAATATAGGCGATCCTTTAATTGACTATGTGCAAAAAGGGGAAAAGGTTGAAATTGTTGTGGCCGAAGTGAGCAGTTTTCAGCTCGATACAATAGATACTTTCAGGCCAAAAGTGGGAGTACTGCTCAACATTACCGAAGATCATCTTGACCGTTATTCTGATTTTACGGCTTATGCCGGGGCTAAGGCACGGATATTTGAAAAACAGAAGAAAAGCGATATTGCCGTATTTAATGGTCTTGATCCTTTCATAAATTCGATATGTAAAAATATTAAAAGCAAAAAATTGTCTTTTCATGATCAGTTTGTAAACGATGCTGAAATAAATACTTTTTTTAAATCTCTTGATTTTTCAGTCTTAAAGCTTCCTGGAAAACACAACATGGAAAATGCTTATGCGGCAGCGCTGGCAGCGCTGACGATTGGAGGGAGTTTAGAAGGGATACAATCGGCTTTAAGTAATTTTAAAGGGCTTTCTCATCGGCTTGAATATATTGCCACAATAAATGATGTTGGTTTTTTTAACGATTCAAAGGCAACGAATGTTGATGCAGTCGCAAAAGCGCTTGAAACTTTCAACAAATCAATAATTCTTATTATGGGAGGTCGCGATAAGGAGGGTAATTTCCGAAACATCAGGGATTTGGTGCACCGGCATGTTAAAAGGCTAATAGTTTTGGGGGAAGCAAAAGAGGATATACTGTCAGCACTTGGCGATATAACATCAACAAAAAGTGTTTCTTCAATGGAGGATGCTGTTTTGTCGGCATATCATGCAGCGTCTCCAGGAGATGTTGTGCTTTTATCTCCGGCATGTGCAAGCTTTGACATGTACACCAGCTATGCCAGGCGTGGGGAAGATTTTTGCAGGGCTGTCGGCAAACTAAATAAGTAACGATTCAGCCACACTAAGGCACAAAGATTATAAGTCTCTTAAAGTTTATAATTTAGTGATTTAGGGATTAAAGGATGTTGTAACTCAATACCATTAACTTAAGAAAATCGGAAGGAGCACACAGCAATTTTTTTACCACGAAGCACGAAGTGAGCGAATATAAAGAAAAAACCTTCGTGTTCTTGTGGTGATTAATAATAACATCGCGTAAGTTAATGACATTGTGTTGTAATTTTTAATTACTCAAAAACAGGTTGAAATGAAAAAAGGCATAACAGGGAAAGAGCCGGTTTTAACAAACGATGTCTTAGAGACAGGGCATTACGATGTCAAGCTCCTGTTTCCGGTGCTTTTCCTTGTGGGAATAGGCATTGTAATGGTTTACAGCGCCAGTTCAGCTCTTGCGCTTAAAAAATTCGGCAGCGATTATTATTTTTTGAAAAAACAGGTTCTTTTTTCACTGTTAGGAATCGTTGTTCTGGTTATATGCAGGCACATTCCATTGAAATTTATCCGTTCTTTAACATACCCGATTCTTATTCTGGCTGTTCTTTTTCTTGTAGCAGTTAAAATTACAGGATTTGGCTATTCTGTGAATGGTTCAACGCGCTGGCTGCGGTTTGGTGGTTTAAATTTTCAGCCGTCGGAATTTGCCCGGTTTGCGCTGATAATCTATCTATCTTATTCCATGAGCAAAAAAAAGGATACTATTAAAGATTTTTATGTAGGGTTTTTACCTCACTTTTTTATTCTTTGTATATTTACATTCCTGATATTTCTTCAGCCTGATTTTGGATCCGCGCTTATTTTTTGGGTTATTACATGGATTATGCTTTATGTAGGCGGGGTACGTATTTTACATCTTTTGTCGCCTTTAATATTTTTACTTCCTGCTGCTTACTTTTTAATAATCACTTCAGCGTATCGCTTAAAACGTATCATTAGCTTTTGGGATCCGTGGCAGTATTCAATGAATGAGGGTTATCAGATTATCCATTCTCTTATGGCTTTTGGCACAGGTGGAATATGGGGCACAGGAATCGGAAAAGGATACCAGAAACTTTTTTATCTGCCCGAACCACATACGGATTTTATCTTCTCGGTTATTGGTGAAGAGCTTGGTTTGTGTGGGGTACTGATTGTCATAGCACTTTATTCTCTGATCTTATGGAAGGGCATAAACATTGCGAAAAATGCCAAGGATTGTTTCGAGTCGTTTGTGGCCGTTGGCATTACATCTGCAATAGCCATTCAGGTTTGCATTAATATGGGGGTTGCTGTCGGACTTTTGCCGACCAAGGGGCTTGTGTTACCTTTTTTGAGTTATGGCGGGACATCGCTTTTATTCAGCATGGCGTCAATAGGAATACTGATGAATATAGAGGCGTCGAGTTTTAAGGGCAAATAAGATTTATGCGAATTATTATTGCAGGCGGTGGTACTGGAGGACATCTTTTTCCTGGAGTAGCAATTGCAGACGCCTTTGCAACGCGGGATAAGGGGAACAAAGTTCTTTTTGTAGGCACAGGCAATCCTTTTGAAATATCGATTTTATCAAAAACGGTTTTTAAACATAAAACTATTACAGCAGAAGGAATCAAAGGCAGGGGATTATGGAGACAGGCTGTTTCAGTCTTAAAAATACCAAAAGCGATATTTGAATCCATCATGATCCTTAAGGATTTCAAACCCGGCCTTGTTGTGGGGGTTGGCGGTTATTCCGCCGGACCGGTTGTTATAGCGGCATGGATTATGGGCATTAAGATCGTCCTCCACGAACAGAATATTTTGCCTGGAATTACAAATCACATTTTATCCGGGTTTGCCGACAGAATATATATATCTTTTAAAGATACAAGATTAGAGAGATTGCGATGGCTTGTCCCTATTAAACGAGAAAAAATAATCGTTTCAGGGAATCCGGTACGCAAGGAGATTCTGCAATCCATAGTAGATCAACAGGATATAAATTCGACTTATCAATTGCGGAAAAAACCTTTTACAGTACTGATTCTTGGAGGAAGCCAGGGGGCTCACAGCATAAACAAGGCTGTTTTGGAAGCTTTTGAATATCTGGAGGAAAAGGATAGATATTTTTTTGTGCATCAGACCGGATCGGCTGATGAACAGGATGTAAAAAGAGCATACATGAAAAGTGGTGTTTCCTGCATGGTTAAATCTTTTTTCGACGATATGGCAAGGCAGTATAATAATGCCGACCTGGTTGTTTGCAGGGCAGGCGCGACAACCGTTGCCGAAGTTGCTGTTATAGGTAAAGGGGTGATTTTCATACCATATCCTTTTGCTGCCGACGATCACCAGGTTTTAAATGCAGGTTCACTTGAAAATGCGGGGGCGGCTGAAATTATACTTCAAAAAGATCTTACCGGCAAAAAGATTGCTGAAAGAATCGAGTACTATGCATCAAATCCAGAAGCCCTTAAAGCCATGGCTTTAAGGGCAAAGTCCATCGGCAGATCCGATGCCGCAGAGGCTATCGTTGACGATTGTTATAAGTTAATTGAAGGATTAGAGGATTAGAGGATTAGAGGATTAGAGGATTAGAGGATTAGAGGATTAAAATTAATAGAATACCATAAATCATCAATCGACAATCATCAATCATCAATTTTTTGTTATGTATCATAAAAAATATCACATGCACTTTGTTGGAATAGGCGGCATAGGGATGAGCGGTATTGCCGAACTACTTCTTAATCTTGGATACAAGGTTTCAGGGTCTGATATAAAACCGTCATCCATTACCAAGCGCCTGGAAAGTCTGGGATGCATTGTATTTAAAGGGCATTCAAAGGAGCAGATCAGAGGAGCCGATGTTGTGGTAACATCGTCGGCGATCGAGCCGGGAAATCCGGAAGTTGTTGCAGCCGGAGAAATGTCGATTCCCGTGATACCAAGGGCAGAAATGCTTGCCGAGCTTATGCGTTTAAAATGCAGCATTGCAGTCGCGGGAACGCACGGCAAGACATCGACTACTTCGATAATTGCAAGCGTTCTTGATAAAGGGGGGTTGGACCCAACGGTCGTTATCGGAGGAAAACTGAAAAGCGTCGGCACAAATGTGCTTCTGGGCAGGGGAGACTTTATTGTAGCCGAGGCTGATGAAAGCGACGGTTCATTTTTGAAAATGTCTCCTGCAATAGCAGTAGTGACGAATATAGACAAGGAACATCTTAATTTTTACAAGGACGTGAATGATATAAAGGAGGTTTTTTTAAGATTTATAGATCGAGTTCCTTTTTACGGCCTTGTTGTTCTTTGTCTGGATAATGAGCCGATACAGGACTTAATTCCGAAAATAAAGAAAAGATTTGCTACATACGGGATGAGCGTGCAGGCTGATTTTCAGGCCAGGGATATATCATTTGAAGGCCTTAAAAGCAGATTCAGTATTTATCATCACGGTTCGATGCTTGGTGAGGTAGTATTGAATCTGCCGGGATCGCATAACATTTATAACTCCATGGCAAGTATTGCAGTTGGAATTGAACTGGATATACCATTTGAAAAAATTAAATACGCTCTTGAAACTATCGAAGGAGTTCACCGCAGGCTTGAGGTCAAGTGTGAGATAAAGGGAATTACAGTCGTGGATGACTATGGTCATCACCCTACTGAAATCAAAGCAACACTGCAGGCTATTAAGACATCCTGGCCCGACAGGCGCAAGGTGGTTGTGTTTCAACCGCATCGCTATACGAGGACAAAAGCCCTTTTTGATGATTTTACGCGTGCTTTTTACCAGGCCGACAAACTTATACTTCTTCCCATATATCCTGCCGGAGAAGAAAAGATAACCGGGATTGACAGCCTGTTATTATGCCAGGGAATCAAGGTTCATGGCCACAGAGATGTAGTATATGCGGACAGTATTTCCGAATCTGTATTTTATTTAAAAGAAATATTAAGACAAGGAGATATTCTGCTTACTCTTGGTGCAGGAAATGTATGGAAAGTAGGGGAAGAGATACTGGAAGAGCTGAAAACAACCAGCGACACACCCCTAAATCCCCCCTTGAGGGGGGACTAAGGGGGGTGTTAACGAGTAATGCTTAATCCTGATTCAAAAAAACGGCTTGCAAAGCTTTTCGGCAAAAATGTCAAATTCAATGAACCTATGTCCAGACATACCTCTTTGCGGATTGGCGGGCCTGCCTGGGCTTTTGTAACCCCTGAAAGTTTTGAAAAACTTTTGGAGCTTATCAGATGGTCTAAGGAAAATGAAATTTACTGCATGGTGATAGGTAGCGGCACAAATCTTCTTGTAAAAGACGGCGGCATAAACGGGATTGTGGTTGCTCTTAAAAAGTGTCTTGACGGCATTACCGGCATTGCCGGAACAGGCAGCGAAAAGGACTTTGTAACTGTTACGGCCATGGCCGGCACAAAGCTTCAGACACTTTGTTCTTTTGCCATAAACAATGGCCTTGAAGGAATGAATTTTGCTATTGGCATTCCCGGAACCGTTGGCGGTGCCATTATAATGAATGCCGGCGCTTCTTATGGATCAATGGCCGGTGTTGTTGATTCTATAAAGGTTTTACTGTCCACAGGGGAAACCAGAGTTATTTTAAGGCAAAATTTGCAGTTTAATTACAGAAAACTCTCATGGGACAGGAAGATAATAGATATTGATAACGGGCAACCTATTATATTAAGCGGCTGTTTTTCTCTGCGTACTTCGGACCCGCAAAAGCTGAAAAAGCAGGCTATAGAAATTTTGAAGGCACGCAAAAAAAGACAGCCTTCAGGCTTTCCAAGCGCAGGATGTTTTTTTAAAAATCCCGCATCCGGCAAAACAGCCGGGGAGCTTATTGATCTGGCAGGGCTTAAAGGAAAGTCGATCGGGGGCGCAAAGATATCATCGAAACATGCAAATTTTATCATTAATAAAGGGAATGCATCGGCAGAAGATATGCTTGCGCTGATGGAACTCATTCAGGAAAAGGTGTTGAAAATCTTTAACATCAAGCTTGAACCGGAAATTACAATAATCGGGGAATAAGTATATGCGACAAAACTATTATAAAAACAGCCTGGCAAAAAGGCGCGCCAAAGTTATTCAGCGCATCATTTCCTGTTTCAAAATTATAGTTGCGGTCTCCCTGATGACGGCTATGAGTGTTGTTTTCATTTTTGGTTATGATCTGTTGACTCAGTGTGATTATTTCAGGGCAAACAGTATAATCGTTAAGGGAACGAGCAGACTTTCCCAGAATCAGATAATTAAGCATTCCGGTATTGATCAAGGAATAAACATTTTTTCCGTAAATCTTTTCGCAACAAGAAAAAGATTGTTGGCGCATCCATGGATAGCCGATGCAGAAGTGAGGAGGGAACTTCCGGACGGAATAAATATAAGGATAAAGGAGCATAAGCCTCTTGCCGTCATAGACCTTGGCCGCAAATTTCTGATAAATGATCACGGAGAGATATTTAAAGAGTTGGCGGCCTCAGATCCCAGCGATTTGCCGGTTATTATCGGTCTTGAGTTTTCCGATCTGGATGTTTCCGGAAAATCCCGCAACATACCTTTTAATGCAGTAATGCATGTGTTGGAACTCGGGCAAAAGCCGGGATCAATTATTCCAAACAAATTATTAAAAGTAATAAGGGTTGATAGAGAAATAGGCATCACACTTTATGCGTTTGACGGTATCAAAGCCATAAAACTTGGATATAATAACTATCCGAATAAGTATGAAAGACTTAAAAATGTTCTTTTCTATATGGAGAAAGGGCACGTGTTTTCAGATTTTGATACTATCGACTTGAAAAATTTAGATCGCATTGTGGTAAATCCGGTTAGAATTGGATCACCGGCTATGGATTATAAGGAGGCTTAAGATGGAGGGACAGAAAAAGATAATCGTCGGCCTTGATATCGGAACGACCAAAATTTGTGCTGTGGTTGGTGAAGTGTCAGGGGATGAAATAAACATCATCGGGATCGGCACCCATCCCTCAATCGGGCTTCGAAAAGGAGTGGTGGTTAATATTGAATCAACAGTAGAATCGATAAAAAAGGCTGTTGAAGAGGCTGAACTTATGTCTGGATGTGAAATTTCATCTGTTTATGCCGGAATCGCCGGAGGACATATAACAGGTTTTAACAGCCGCGGGATTGTAGCAATAAAAGGTTCGGAAATAACAAAACAAGACGTGGAACGTGTAATTGATGCAGCGCGGGCAGTGGCTATTCCTATGGATCGCGAAGTAATACATGTGCTTCCACAGGAGTTTATTGTGGATGACGAGGCCGGTATCCAGAATCCTGTCGGCATGGCCGGTGTACGATTAGAGGCAAAAATTCATATTGTTACAGGAGCTGTAACATCTGCCCATAACATTATAAAATGTGCAAATCGGTCAGGTCTTGATGTGTGCGATATTGTGCTTGAGTCTCTTGCTTCAAGTGAAGCGGTTTTGACCGATGAAGAAAAGGAATTGGGATCGGCGCTTATCGACCTTGGCGGCGGCACTTCGGATTTGGCTATTTTTTCAGGCGGCAATATCAGGCATACATTCGTACTTGGCATTGCGGGTAACAATCTTACGAATGACTTGGCAATCGGGCTGCGAACACCACATGCTGAAGCAGAAAACATAAAGAAGAAATACGGGACCTGTATTGTCCGCAATATACATGGTGAAGAAACAATCGAAGTGCCTGGAATGGGTGGGCGTAATCCCAGAAAACTTCCGATACAGATACTGGGAGAGATTTTAGAGCCACGTATGGAAGAGATTTTTATGCTGATAAAAAGGGAAATATACAGGGCCGGCATGGAGAACATTATTTCATCAGGAGTGGTTGTAACGGGAGGTTCAGCCCTTCTGAATGGAGTCGCGGATGTCGCAGAATCTGTATTGCAACTTCCAACACGTCTTGGAAAACCCAGGGGGATCGGAGGTCTTGTCGATATAGTAAATAATTCCATGTATGCTACAGGTGTCGGACTCGTTCTATATGGAGCCAGAAATCAGAGTATAAAGAAATTCAGGATTCGTGACGGAAATATATTTAATAATATCATGAGCAGGATGAAAAGATGGTTTAAAGATATAATTTAATCTGTGACCGTTTACAATTTACAGTTATCGGTTCAAGGTTGAAAAAACTGTGAACCGACAACCGTGAACTGTGAACCGACAACCGTGAATGGCTATAATTAACTTATATATAGGGAGGGGAATTATGTTTACATTTGTGGAAAGCGATAAATCTGCGAAGATCAAGGTTATTGGCGCAGGAGGGGCCGGAGGAAATGCAATCAACAACATGATTGATTCCAGGCTCCAGGGGGTAAAATTCATAGCAGTCAATACAGATTCCCAGGCTCTTGAGATATCAAGGGCGCCGATCAAGATCCAGATAGGGGGAAAAATTACAGAGGGCCTTGGCGCCGGCGCTAACCCCCAGGTGGGCAGAGAGGCAGCTCTGGAAAACGCAGATGCAATAAGAGAAGCCCTTAAAGATAGTCACATGGTATTTATTACCGCAGGCTTTGGAGGTGGAACCGGCACCGGCGCTGCGCCTGTTATCGCTCAAATTTGTAAAGATATTGGGGCGCTGACGGTTGCGGTTGTGTCAAAACCTTTTTCATTTGAAGGGAAAAAAAGAACCAGGCAGGCAGAAGAAGGGATTGAAATATTAAAGGATGTTGCCGACACAGTGATTACAATACCAAATGACAGGCTAAGAGGCCTGGCATCCAAAAATGCAAAGATGATTGAAATGTTTAAAAAAGCAGATGAAGTGTTACTTCATTCAGTCAAGGGGATTACCGATCTTATCATGATGCCCGGCCTTGTAAACCTTGATTTTGCTGATATAAGAACAATTATGTCAAAGGCTGGTCTGGCTATTATGGGTATCGGCGTTGCGAGCGGTGAAAATCGCGCAACTGATGCTGCTGAACGGGCAATATCTCATCCTCTTCTGGAAGATATTGCAATTGCCGGTGCCAAGGGTGTATTAATGAATATAACATGCCCCAGTGATTTGACAATGGAAGAGATGTCGGAAGCTTCAGAACGGATATATAGTGAAGTTGGTGAAGATGCAGATATTATATGGGGTGCGGTCGTTGATGACGGTCTTGCTGACGAGTTGAGAGTAACAGTGATTGCGACGGGAATAGGGGATGGTTCTGCATCGTCAAAGCAGAAAAATGGTTTTGACCATAGTCTGAGAGGTAAGGTCAGGGATATAACCCCTTCTGACTTGAAAAATTTCGTAGATTATGATGAGCCGACATTTATAAGACAGAAAGAGGCGGTTGGTGAATCCTCCGGTGCCGTATACAGGGGGTATAAGGGAATAATAATCGACAACGATCTTGATATTCCAACCTTTTTAAGAAAGAAGGCAGATTAGTTTAATTTTAGCGAAACAAAAAAAATACAATGTTGAAAAGATGGTGCGGGAAACCGACAAATCACATCGTAAGTTTGCTGAATTAGAGATCGGCGCAACACGAAAAGATTGGAAAGGGCGCATCAGGGTAGCGCTTGTATATCCCAACAGATATTATGTTGGGATGTCTAACCTCGGTTTTCAGACAGTATACTATTTGCTCAACCAAATAGATCATGTATTATGCGAAAGGTCTTTCCTGCCGGAGAAAAGCGGATGTGCAACAGATCGCATAACTACGATAGAGTCGGGAAGGCCAATTTCAGATTTCGACATAATAGCCTTTTCTCTTTCGTTTGAAAACGACTACTTGAATGTTCTGACAATTCTCGAAAGAGCGGGGATACCCCTGCAATCCAGCCACAGAAAAGATATCCATCCTTTAATTGTAGCAGGAGGGGTTGCATGCTTTTTAAATCCTGAACCTATTGCCCGTTTTATAGATTGTTTTTTGATTGGGGAAGCAGAGGCAATGCTTCCTCGATTTTTTGAAGTTTTTCTGCCCGAACTGTTGAAGGCAGACAGAAAGTCGCATCTGAAAGATCTTGCCCGAAACGTTCCAGGAGCATATGTCCCTTGTTTTTACAAAACCACATACAACATGGATGGAACTATTTGCTCTTTTGAGCCGACATGTGATGTGCCGGATAAAATCAAGCGCATTTTTATTGAAGACATTTCCCATATTCCCACCTGCAGCGTCATTTTGACTCCACATACAACATTTCAGCGAACATTTTTAATCGAGGTGAGCAGAGGCTGTCAGCACGGATGCCGCTTTTGCGCCGCCGGATATGTTTACAGGCCGCCGCGATTCAGGTCCCTTTATATTCTGAAAAAATGTTTGGAACATGGAGCTTCGCTTACAGACAGAATCGGCTTTGTTGGAGCAGCGGTTTCAGATCATCCCGGAATTGCAGATTTATGCAGACCGGTTAAACAAATAAACACCAGAATATCTTTCAGCTCTTTAAGGGCTGATGCTCTGGTTCCCGAACTGATATCGGCGCTCAGACAAAGCAGGGTCAAAACCGCAACCATTGCGCCTGATGCGGGTTCCGAATGGATGCGTAGAATAATCAATAAAAACATTACTGAAGAAAATATACTCGAGGCTGCTGAAACCCTTATTTTAAACTGTATTCCAAACTTAAAGCTATATTTTATGATAGGACTTCCGATTGTGCCAAAACCGTTTACTCCCTTTCAGTGGGTTGCTATGGATGATGAACGCACATTAAAAAAGAAGATAAAGAGGGTAAAGGATGGCTTGAAAAAGGTTGCTAATATAAGAGTTAATACGGAGATTCCGCGTCATGCTTACATCCAGGCTCTGTTTTCGCGAGGAGATCGCAAAGTTGCAAAGATTTTATCTATGGCCAATCATAATTATGGCAACTGGGCTAAAACCTTAAAATCAACCGATTTAAATCCTGATTTTTATGTGCTGAGAGATCGCGTTTTAGATGAATTACTTCCCTGGGATTTTATTGATCATGGAATCAGAAAAACATATCTCGAGATAGAGTACAAAAAGGCGTTGCAGGGTAAAATCTCTGAACCATGCAAGGTTGAATCGTGTACTATATGTGGAGTCTGTAAGAAAAAAGGTTTTTCACACAAATGTATCTAAAACCCTGTGAAGCAATAAGAATTTAAAAGAAGAAAACTTAAAATTCATTTTTAGCATTGACCAGCTCCGATTTTTGCAATGGCCGCAAGATTTTTATCAGTTTTTTCATGTCTTGCGGAACGGGTGCTTCAAAGGACATACCGATTTTTGCAACAGGATGAGTAAATTCAAGTTGCCATGCATGAAGCATTTGTCTTGGCACAACCTTTATAATATCAGACGTAGCCACACCAGGAAGTAGTTTTTTCAATGTATTGCGACCACAATAAACGGAATCGCCCAAAACAGGATGGTTGATTGCACTGCAATGAACTCGAATCTGGTGTGTGCGTCCTGTTTTTAAATTAATCTCAAGCAATGTTGCATCACAAAAACGCTCCACAACCTTCCATGATGTTTCTGCGGAACGCGTTTTTCGACTTATTGTTGACATCTTCTTCCTGTCAATGGGATGCCTGCCGATCGGAAGTGAAATTGCGCCTGAATCAGATTCTATTTTGCCGTGAACAATTGCCAGATACCTTTTTTTAATCGTTCTTGACTTGAATTGCAAGGCCAGATCATTATAAGCTACCTCGTTTTTTGCTACAACCAGCGCTCCTGATGTATTCTTATCAAGCCTGTGCACAATTCCATGCCTTAGTTTTTCTCCTATTTCTTGAAGGATAGGGCAATGATAGAGAAGTCCATTTACCAGAGTTCCTTCATAGTGGCCTGGCGCTGGATGAACAACGAGTCCCGGCTGCTTGTTAATCACTATAAGATGCTCATCTTCGTATATAATATGTATCTCAACAGCAGGTTCAGGCTCGAACAAAAACGGTTTTGGGGATGGAATAAGACCGCATATTTCATCGCCTTTCCTTACATAGTATCCCGGCTTTTTTAGCGTTCCATTAACAAGTATCTTCCCCTTGCGGATCAAACTTGCAGAAAGTGAGCGTGAACAGCCGGAAACGTAGGATGCAACAAACACATCAAGCCGCTTTTCGGCATCATGTTCATTAACAAGGATTGTAAAGTGAGACATTTGGAAAACACCTCTTTTTGCGCAATTGAGCGCCGATACTTCGCTATTGTGTCGGCGTCTTTTCGCCTTCCTCGAACTCGAACAAAATTGAGCATTTTTCAAAGGTCTCAAAGTATTTTTGCTTGAAGTGATTATAGGGGGAATGTTTATTCTGGCTCATCAAATAGAGACTCTATCTTTGACATAATGGTCTCTTCGTTAGTGTTGGCAGCAATAGAAAGTTCGCTTACCAGCAAGCTTGTTGCGGTATCAAAAAGCTTGCGTTCTCCAAAGGACAGGTCTTTTGTTACTTTAATAAAATAAAGATCTCTAAACACTTCCGCAACGTCGTAAATAGATCCGGTTTTAATTTTGTCCATATACTCTCTATATCTCCGGTTCCAAGTCTGGTTGTTAATTAACGATTCTTGATCCTGCCTAATAATATCATATACCTTTGCGACTTCTTGTTTGCTGATAATATCTCTTAATCTGACGGATTCTATATTCCAGATGGGGATCATGATAACCATATCGTTTTCAAGCACTTTCATGATGTAAAAATCATGTTTTTCATCGTTTACCACTCTGCTTTCGATTGCTTCAATACGGCCGACTCCGTGTGCAGGGTAAACAGCAAGATCACCGACTTTAAATTTGCGAATTTTCTTGTCTTTTATGTCAGCTGTTTTTTTTTGCATTTTTTATTATTGTTGAACGTCGATATTGTTGCTCAAATTTCGTGTCCTTGATTTCTATCAAAGCCAAGGCGGTAATAAGTTATGAAATTTGAATTATTACTAATATATCATTGATCAATTTAATAATCAACAAAGAAAAAAATTGATGTTTTACACGCGGATATTTATATTTATTTTAAGTCAAGTATGATTTCTTTGTTGTTAAAAGAGTTCATAGCATATTTTATACCTTTGCAAAGAATTGTTGTTATTGCATCCTGAGCTTTTGAGACTATCTGATCCAGATTTTTCTTCTCATTGTAACTGAATTCACTGAGAACGTAATCGGTGACATCAATATCCTTTATCGAAGATCCAATGCCGATACGAATACGTGAAAAATCGTTGGACCCTAAAAATTCAATTAAAGACTCTACGCCCTTGTGGCCTCCTGACCCTCCTTTTTGTTTTATTTTCAGTGTTCCGAAGGAAAGGTCGATATCGTCATGAACAACCAGAATATCTTTGCAGGATATGTTGAAATATTCTTTTGTCTTGAAAACGGGGGGACCGCTTCTGTTCATAAAGCCCATTGGTTTGGCGAGGATAACATCGACGCCTTCAATAAGGCCACGGCCAAGTAGTGCATTAAATTTTTTTTTGCCAACCGGGATGGAAAAGGAATTCGCAAGCTTGTCAAGCACCATAAAACCGAAATTATGACGGGTTGTTGCGTATATTTTGCCCGGATTCCCCAGCCCAACTACAAGGAATACTTTCTTTTGGGGCATATTTAACCTTTAGGTTCGGTTTCTTCTTCTTCGACTTCTTCTTCGGCTCCTTCAGACACAGTTTCTTCTACAGCTTTTGGACTGACTATTGTTAGTACTGTAAAATTAACATCTGTCGGGATCTCGATGTTATCTTTAAACGGAATGCTTTTAACATGTACGGAATCGCCGACATCAAGATCGCTGATATCAATCTCAATTGATTCCGGGATTTCTATTGGCAGGCATAATACTTCCAGCTCACGCCTTATAATCTGTAATATGCCTCCCAGCTCAGCACCCTTTAGTTTTCCTTTGGTTACAACAGGCACTTTGACTTTTATCTTACGATTCATGTCAATTTCATAAAAATCCACGTGAAGGATGTTCCGTTCAACCGGATGCGTTTGTAATTCCTTGATAATTGCCGGTATGGTGTATGTTTCGCCGTTTTGAATTACAAGATTTAATAGCGCCTGCCCCCCTTTGCTTTTTTTGAGGACTCGTTCAAGTTCGCTAAGATAAACAGAAAGCAAGACGGTTGTTTTACCAAGGCCATAAAGTACCGCAGGTATCTGTTTTTCCCGCCGAAGAGCGCGGGCTTGACCATTTCCAACAGATGTTCTGATGTTTGTTTTAAGTTCAATTGATTCCAAAAAAAACCTCCTTGAAAAATCCTAATAGGCGTTCAGAGGTTCAGGGTTCACCGTTCAGGGTTACAAGTTAACCTTCACTAACCCTGAACTTCTGAACCCTGAACCTCTGAACGGTTACAAATTATACAAAAAGAGAGTTAACCGAATCACCTTTATGGCTTCGGATTATGGCTTCTCCAACTAATCGCGCAATAGAAAGCACCTTTATTTTATTACATGTTTTAACTTTGTTGTTAAATGGGATTGTATCGGTTATAATAAGGCTTTTTAAAGCAGATTTCATTATCCGGTCGATTGCCGGACCGGATAGTACAGGATGTGAGCAGCAGGCGTGGATCTCCTTTGCTCCGTTTTTCGCAATAGCATCAGCTGCTTCTGTTAAGGTTCCTGCCGTATCAACCATATCGTCAAGAATAATTGCCGTCTTTTCAGTGACATCTCCTATTACTGCCATAGCCCTGGCCTTATTGGGAGCATCTCTGCGCTTATCAATGATGGCAAGATCGGCATGCAGGCGTTTTGCAAATGCTCTTGCCCTTTCAGCCCCACCTGCGTCCGGAGAAACAATGACAAGATTGTTTTTAAAATTGGTTTTAATATAATCAAGAATAACAGGAGCGGCGAAAAGATTATCCACAGGGATGTTGAAAAAACCCTGGATCTGAACAGCGTGTAAATCCATTGTAATTATCCTGTTCGTGCCGGCAACCGTCAAAAGATCAGCAACAAGTTTGGCGCTGATGGGAACACGTGGCGCTACCTTTTTATCCTGGCGCGCATAGCCGTAATATGGCATTACCGCGGTTATTCTTTGGGCCGAAGAACGCTTAAAGGCATCTATCATTAGAAGCATTTCAACAAGGTTATCGTTTACAGGCGAACATGTTGACTGAATCAGAAAAACATCCTTTGATCTTACATTTTCATCAATTTCAATCTGTATCTCTCCATCGCTAAATTTGCCAACCTTGGCTCCACCAAGAGGAATATTAAGGTAATCGGATATTTCCTTTGCAAGAGATGGATTTGAATTTCCTGTAAATATTGCACAATCTTTCATTTTATCTGCCATCACAATAGTGTTTTAAATTTTGGCTGGGGCGGGAGGATTCGAACCTCCGAATGCAGGAACCAAAGTCCTGTGTCTTACCGCTTGACGACGCCCCATAATTCGTCAACTAAATCAGTATCTCAGCCTGAAACACACTCCAGCTATGTTTATTTAAAATGGCGTTATAGGCAATTAGGGCTTTGTTAAAATCAGGAAAGATGCCAAATACGGCCGGACCACTTCCTGACATTAGAGCGCCTATTGCCCCACAGCTTAAAAGAGTCTCTTTTGCCTTATTAACGTCAGGACATATTGATGCGGTTACGTTTTTAAGATCATTACACAAATGTTTTTTAATATCAAATACCTTTTTTTTAAAAACTATATTTCTAAGTTTTTTGTTGTATTTTGTCAATTCTAAATTAAGGTTTTTATATATCTCTTTTGTTGAAACAGCAAATTTTGGGCAAACCAACAATATTTGAAACGGTTTCAATCCTTCATAAGCTTCCAGTTTTTCGCCGATACCTGACACTATCGCAGGTTTTCTGAAAATAAAAAACGGGATATCCGTACCGATTGAAAGCCCCATAGACATTAGCTTGTCTTGGGTAAGAGGTCGGCCGTAGTAACGGTTTAAACCTAAAAGAACACTGGCTGCATTACTGCTTCCACCTCCAAGACCGGCTGCGACAGGTATTTTTTTTTCAAGCCCGATTTTCACACCTTCGTTCTTATGGAGAGTCTCAAAAAAAAGATTTGCCGCTCTTACGGCAAGGTTACTTTCATCTTCAGGCACTTCAGGATTATTGCAGGATACGGTTGTACGTTTTGTGCCAAAAGAGAGCGAAACCGTATCATAAAGACTTATACAACACATAAGTGTGAACAGATCGTGATAGCCGTTTTGCCTTTTTCCAGTTATCTGCAAAAAAAGGTTAATCTTTGCCGGAGATAGTATCTTCATGTGAAATAAAGTTTATTAGTAACCATTTACAGTTCACGGTTGTCGGTTTACAGTCCACGCTTTTATTAATGAACTGTAACAGTTCACGGTTGCCGGTTCACAGTTTACAGTTTTTTCAACCGCAAACTGATAACTGTAAACCGTGAACGGTTACTTTATTATTTTGTCATCTTTATAACAATAAATCCCGCATTGATTCTTTTTATCAGTATTTCGATTGGTTCGCCCTTTTTGATTTTTTTGATTTGGCTATAATATTTGTCAGGAGTATTTATTTCTGTCCGATTTATTTCTTTGATAATATCACCTTGGGTCAATCCTGCTTCAGAAGCTTTGCTGTCCGGCTTGATGGCGATCACGATTACCCCTTTTTCTTCTGACGCCATATTAAATCGACCGGCTATTTCCGGTGTTATCTTTGACACTTGGATTCCGAGTTCATCTTCCTCCCCTTTTTTTGATTTATCAGCATAGACCTTTGAAGCATCCCTTTTGGCGATTTTTACTTCAACCGTTTTTTCTGCGCCGTTACGCAACAGTTTTATTTTAACAAGTTTTCCAACACCGGTGTTTGCGATCAGTGTAGTCAAATCTCGCCCCGTTTCCACCTCTTTATTATTAACTTCGAGTATGATATCATTAGGCTTTATTCCAGCTTCATCGGCAGGGTCGCCGGGGAAAACCTCGGCGACAAGAACTCCGTTTTTACCATTAACGCCGTAGTATTTTGCCAGTTCTTCGTTAAGATCCTGGATGGCTACACCCAGCCATCCCCGCGTTACCTCTCCACTTTGCTTAAGCTGCTCAACAATCCCTTTGGCAAGGTTAATAGGGATCGCAAATCCTATTCCCTGACCGTTTGCTATAATAGCTGTGTTTATTCCCACAACCTCCTTTTTCATATTGACAAGCGGACCTCCGCTGTTCCCAGGATTTATTGAAGCATCTGTCTGTATGAAATCATCATAGGGGCCGGACCCTATGACACGACCTTTAGCGCTGACAATTCCAGCAGTAACAGTATGCTCCAGACCAAAAGGGCTGCCTATCGCCACAACCCACTGACCGACCTTCAGCGAGTCTGAATCTCCCAATATGACAACAGGTAGATCCCGACGTGATTTGATTTTAATAAGGGCTAAGTCTGTGTTGGAGTCCTTCCCAACGATCTTTGCATCAAATTCCTTCCCGTTTTTTAGCTTTACCTTTATCTTGTCCGCATTTTCGACAACATGATTGTTTGTTACAATATAACCGTCTTTATCAATAATGAATCCTGACCCAAGACTTCGCTGTTTAAAATCTCGGGGAGATTGTTCACCAAAAAATTTTTCAAAAAAGTCCTTCATGGGATCATCCTCGCCAAAAGGACTTTTTGAAAAATGACGAAATACTCGGCCACCGCCCTGAATAGTTTTAACGGTTCTGATGTTGACTACAGCCGGGCTGACCGATTCGGCCAGATTGCTGAAGCTTTCAGGCACTGTGAAATGATTATCTGATTTTGCTTTGGCGCCAGGTTCCGAATAAACACTTGAAACAAGCAAAAGTGCACCCGCCATAAATACAACGGCGAAAAAAGCTTTTCCCCTTAATATATTCTTTGTTCTAAATATTTTCATAAATAATTTCCTTATATATTAGGTCGTTGTCATTTTTTAAAATTCTCGCGCAAAGCCGCAAAGAACGCTCCTCTATCCTTTTTGTTTTACGTAGGTTATTCTCAAATCATAGAGGATGTTTTTGAGCATAGTTTCTTCTTCCTTTGTTAAATTACCGCTGGTTTTTTCCTCCAGCATGCTCAAAATATCTATTGTTTGTTTCCCCATTGCCAGGCTTTTAACCTTTTTACCTGAAGCAGGGTCCTCAATAACGCCAAGGTGCACCAATGCGGATGCATTCAAAGAAATGATAAAAGTGGCAAAATTTATCTCCGGCAGAGGAATCTCCGGTTCCTGCTTATCTTCCGGAGCGCTCTCTTTTTGCGCCTGATCTTTAACCTGTTCAGTAAAAGATTCCTTTTTATCCTCTGTTTCTTGATTTTCCTCGGCAAAAGCCCTGCGGTCTTTAATAATAAATCCTTTATTTTCTTTGGTCATATCTGGTCTCCTTTATAAGCTACGTTAAGCGATTAGCTGTCAGCTAATCGCTGATTGCTCATTTTAGGTATAACTAAAGCTCGAAATGTATTACCGAGTTAACCATCTCCAAAGCACGAAGATTTTCAAGCACTTCTTCAGGAATTGGTGTGTCGGTTCTAAGAAATACAATATTTTTTTCACCATCCTTTTCTTGGCCAACCTGCATCTGAGCGATATTAATGTCGTGCTCGCCAAGCACGGATGCAATAGCGCCTATAACACCAGGTTTGTCAACATTGTTTATCAGGGTCAGATGGCCATATGGGATCATCTCCAGACGGAAATTATCTATTTTTACAACCCTGACATCTTTTTTGCCGAATATAGTGCCTGCTACAGTGCTGGTCATTTCCGTAGTAACTACCTGTATAGTAATAAGGTTCAGATAATCCTCAGACTCAGAGCTGAAAGTCTCTTTAACCTTAATATCTCTTTCCTTTGCAATAACCGGTGCATTAACAAAATTCACATCATCTTTAAGCATCGGGGTGAGGAGACCTTTTAACACCGCGGTAGAGACAGGCGACAGATCAATGTCCTGAAAATCCCCTGTATACTCAATAAGAATCTCCTTTATAGGGCCCTTGGAAAGCTGAGCCTGCAGACAACCCATACGATCCGCAAGTAACAAAAACGGACCAAGCTTTATAAGAAGTTCTCCTGTAACAGATGAAACATTCACAGCATTAACAATAGTTCCATTCTTTAGATAGTCAATTATTTGGCCGGCTACTGCAACAGCTACGTTTGTTTGGGCTTCTCTTGTGGAAGCGCCAAGGTGTGGGGTGCAAACAAGCCTGTCAAGCGTAAGAAGAGGCGAGCCAACAGGGGGCTCGGTCTCGAAAACATCTAATGCCGCTCCTGCAACTTTGCCTGAAGTCATGGCATCATATAGATCAGCCTCATTAATTATACCGCCTCGAGCGCAATTAATAATCATAACTCCTTGTTTCATTTGCTCAAAGGCCTCCTTATTTATCAACCCGGTTGTATCCTTTAGCTTGGGGACATGCACCGTGATATAATCGGCCTGCTGGTACAATTCAGATAAAGAAACACTTTTATAACCAGTCTTTTCAATGCGTTCTGGTGTAATAAATGGATCGTAAACAATTACCTGCATTTGCAGGCCTTGTGCTCGATTAGCTACAATGGAGCCGATTTTTCCTAAACCGATAATGCCTAGAACCTTTTTGTAAAGCTCTTTACCCTGCAGTTTTTTCTTATCCCAGCACCCGGCTTTCAATGATGATGTGCCCAGCGGGATGTTGCGTGACAATGACAGCATCAGGGCAATAGTATGTTCAGCAGTAGTCACAACATTGCCATCAGGAGTATTCATTACAACAACACCACGTTTTGTAGCTACCGGTATATCCACATTATCAAGGCCGATCCCGGCACGACCAACGACTTTAAGCTGTGTTGCTGCTTTGAGAAGGTCCTCGGTTACCTTTGTAGCGCTACGGATAACCAGGGCGTGATAATTTCCAATAATACTTTTAAGCTCTTCCGGAGATAATCCCACATTGACATCGACCTCGATTCCCTCCGCATCCTGAAACATTTGAACCCCGATTTCTCCGAGATTATCGCTTACCAAAACTTTCATCATTTTTACGCCTCCTAATTAGTTCCCTCATATAAGGTGAGAGAAAACATATATTTTAAGTGCTAAAAAACAATCAGCATTTATACTAAGCAAAAAAACTATTGAAAAATACAACAAAATAGCTTTATATTACCCCGATTTTTTTTTAGAACCTCTAAAAACATTTTAATATATGAAAACAACAATTTTATCAATATTTGTTATCTTATTTGGTTTTGTCAATTCAATAGAGGCAAAAGACTTTAAGATCGCAAGCTATAATGTGCAAAATCTTTTTGATATTGCCGATGACGGGACCGAATATACAGGGTATATACCGAATACCGCTTACGGCTGGAACAGGAATATGCTTGATATCAAGGCTCGTAATATCGCCAGTGTGATAAACGACCTGAAGGCTGATATTGTTGCATTACAAGAAGTCGAGTCAAAAAAATCTCTTATCTATTTGTGCAACAGAATAATGGATATTGGCGTTGATTACCCATATCTTGCAATTGCTGATTTAAAGGCCTCGAAAGTTAGATGCGCCGTCATATCTAAGTTCCCTGTTGTTAAGAAAGAGGAAATAATAGTTGATAATAAATTTGCAAGAAATATTTTGAAAGTTACCCTTGATATTGGAGGCAATCCTCTGATTATATTTGTTAATCACTGGAAATCAAAACAAGACCCCGAAAGCAGCAGAATAGTTTATGCTAAAGCGCTTAAGGAGGCGATTGATAAACTGGAAGATAATGTTGACTTTATTTTGACAGGTGATTTTAATTCGAATTACAATGAATACAAAACCTTTAGAAAATCCGCCAAATTAAATGATACCGGCGGTATTACCGGGATTAATCATATTTTAAAAACCAACATGGATTCCGTATTAGTCGATGAAAAGATGCTTCTGAAACAGACAGGTAATGAATATTTGTATAATCTGTGGCTTGAAATCAATG
>JASEIZ010000040.1 GCA_030017395.1 Desulfobacterales bacterium
CTCAAACAATATTGGGTCATAATTCACAGAATCTTGCGCGCCCCCATGGCCTTCTTGGTTTCCTTCCCACTTTCCGCCTTCTCTAAATAATGTTTCGTTCTGCCCCGATCTATAATCAGCGCCATAATTAGCGCCATCTGATTTTTCCTGAATTGATACATTTATGGTATCCGCAACCAGCCCGTGATTGCGAAGAGAGCTTTTGAGACTTTCCACATTTGACTGTAATATCTGTCTGACATCATTATTTTCCGGCTGAAGCATAACATGCACTTTATTATCCCTGACAACCACATCCACATCCAGTGTGCCCAGATGGGGAGGATTGAGCGTAATTCTAACCCTTCCAGGTCCATTTACGCCGGATGCGATCTGATTGATCAAAATCCGTGGTTCTACGGCTTGACTATTCACTCTCTCGTTAACGCCCGATGAGCTGCCAACTGTATGAAAAGTGGCATTATGATATCCACCGGCGGGAAAACCCCTGGAAAAACTCCTGTCAGATGAATGCTCTGATAGCGAAGTCTCTCTGTGAAGAATCTCTATAGTCTCTCCACTCTTAAGGCCCGAGTGTCTCAGAATATTTTTAATTTCATTTTTGTCGCTGTCGTTTTTTGTAAGTGTAAAAGAATTTTTTTCTGTTTTGTCAGGCTCTGCGGCGCTCTTTCCTTTCACAGCAGCCGTATTATTCAAACTGAACTTCAAAACTCCGGGGGCGTCCTTCATCTTTGCACTCTGCCCTTTGCCCTCTGACTTCTGACCTTCGCCCTCTACTCTCTGCCCTCTGATCAAGACGTTGTTTATTCCATCTCTGCTCTTATTTAAGACAGCAGTAACGTCCTTTCCGTTCCTCATACCTGAATGTAGTGCCCGTTCCCCGAAATCGCCGATGAGGGCATCGGCCTCTACACGTTTCGGCATGCCTGCTTCAATGCCAGCCTTATTCAAACCGGATTTCTGCGGCCTCGGCGCAGCTTCCATCAGTAGATGGATTCCTCCTGCCTTCTCCTTGAGGGCGCTGCCACACGGCAGATTTTTATCCTCCACATTGATCTGCTTTTGACCATCTAATCTCGACGGCAAATTGATCTTGCCGGAGAATGATCTGTCTGTTTTTGTTCCCTTGCCTTTTGATGCATTCATAAAAAGATTGAGGTCCTCCGTCGTTCCATCCTTCAGAATGACTTTGCGTAGACTTTCTGCGAGGCCCTTGCCTTTTGTCGGTAGCAATTGATTCGTTTTTTCCGTCTTACCCTTCCCTGCGCTCAAAATATTATTCTCTGGATCTATATTAAAAAATCCTCTTTGCCCGTTTGTATCGCCTTTCTTTAAAGGCCCACACATCTTCCCTTTCCCAGGAGGGGAATTAAGGAGGACTTTCTCCATGCTTTGTGTCGTTGTGCGGCATAGCTGGCCCATAATACAAAGAAACGGCAGCAACTGCTCCTGTTCCTTGCCGGTATTTCCTTTTTGCAATTTTTCAGATGAACCCGGAAGGCCGATGCCCTGCTTTAAATTCACCAGGTTAGACTCTATCATCACCAAAACACCAATTCCCTTAAATATATGGTATTAGTTCAGCCACAAAGCTACTCCATTCTTTATGCCTTTTTAGCTGAGTAGTTACATAACACTTTACAAAAGGATAGGAGCAAAAGACGTGCCACCCTTCAAGCTTTCTAAATTGTATTTAATATCAATGTGTTATGAAAATAATATGGGATGGAAACTTGGGATGGGGCAAATATTGCCTGTTGACTTGAAAAAAATGCCGATTCTCAACTACTTCCCGGCTTAACTACTCGACCGATTTCACCTGCATGGTTATCTCTCTGGTTATCTCTACAGCTTTGGCTGGATTTACATGCCCTAATATAGCTCCAGCGCTTTTGCTTTTCATGTTCATAATTATAGCAGCAGCAATCTTGGTGTCCAGTTTTTCCAGCGTGGAACCAGCTCGGGCAGGAGGAGTAGATTCGTAAACCTTTGCCATGCTCTTGTATTTGCTATCATTTCTTTCCTCAACCATTTCAAAAAGCCCTGTTAATCTCTTCTCTAACTCTTGCAGGTTGCCGATTTTGGAAAGTATTTCATCTTTTAACAAATTCAATCTTCTTTCTTCAGACTGTAAAAATTTTTCCTGGTTATCAAGCGCCTTTTGCTTTTCCAGCAATGAAGACAGAAGCTTCCTTTCTCCTGACAGGATGTCTTCGGATACGTCCCTCGATATAGGTTCAAAACCAGTCGTAACCGGCGAATCCGCAGCCGCCTTGCTTACAGTCAGAAGAGAGTTTGCGATTTCTGAATTTTTTATTATTCCTACAACAGCTGCAACCTTTACCAGAACAATAAACAATATCAAAATGTTACAGGCAATTATCAACTTCTTCAATTTTTCACGCTCCTACCGAATCTTAAAAGCCAGGATTCATCCAGCTCTTTCTGCTCCATGGCAATCAAAGACAACCTGTATTCTTCCATTTTTTTTTCCTTAATGATTTCCAGGACTCTTCTCTTTTTTGAAGCATCAACAAGCTTTGTTCTTTTCTCTTCCAGTTCTTTTTCAATTTGACAAATAACATCTTCTCTGTGATTTTCCTCATCCTTAATGCAACTGATATAAGAAAGGTAAATTGAAATATCAGCAACTTTCAACTTGCTCTCGCCCATTTTTTTTAACCGGAAAATCAAATCTGCCCTCTCTCTTCTCAGTTTTTCAACTGTTTCTTTCTCAGAACAGAGGTTCCTTTTTCTATCTGCGAATTCAAGCATCAGCTGCTCTTCTACCTGTTTTCTGTGTTTTAATAACAGCTGTAGTTTGAAATTAAACATATATAGTAACCGTTCAAGGTTCAGGGTTCAAGGTTCACGGAAACTGGAAACCGGAAACCCCTGAACCTCTGAACCTCTGAACCCTGAACCTTTCTTCAGTCAAAAAGAGCAAAGAGTTGTTCTTTGCTCTCTTCAAAACTGACCTTTTCGTCAACATCCTGTCTTAAAAATGAATTTACCTTGCCTATCATTTTTATTGCATTGTCTATTTCCGGACTGCTTCCTTCCACGTAGGCGCCTATATTAATCAAATCTTCAGACTTCCTGTAAGTTGATACAATATTTAAAACATTGTTAGCCATCTTTTGATGTTTCTCGTCTACAATATCTATCATCAACCTGCTGATGCTCTGCAGAACATCTATCGCTGGATAGTGATTCCTCGCAGCCAAACTGCGGGTAAGCGTTATGTGACCATCCAGAATTGACCTCGCCGTATCAGCAATCGGTTCATTAAAATCATCGCCTTCCACGAGAACCGTATAAAGGCTTGTTATGCTGCCGCTATCTTCTATATTCCCGGCTCTTTCCAACAACTTCGGCATAATACTGAAAACCGACGGGGTATAACCTTTTGCAGTTGGAGGTTCTCCGACTGATAGACCGACTTCTCTCTGCGCCATTGCAAATCTGGTCAGTGAATCGACCATAAGGAGAACATCCTTCCCCTGATCCCTGAAATATTCCGATATCGCGGTAGCCACATACGCCGCCCTCATCCTGATCAAAGGATGCATGTCCGATGTTGCTACAACAACTACCGATCTGGCCAACCCTTCTTTACCAAGATTGTTTTCAATAAACTCGCGGACTTCTCTTCCTCTTTCGCCGACAAGTCCGATTACATTGATATCAGCGGTTGTATTTCTGGCAATCATTCCAAGAAGAAAGCTCTTGCCAACCCCTGAACCTGCAAATATCCCCACCCTCTGACCTCTGCCACAACCGAACAACCCATTCATCGCCCTGATTCCAAGGTCTATCGGTTCCGTTATCCTGCCCCTTTTAAGAGGATTGATTGGAACAGCATAAATCGGATATTCGCTGTCCGATTCTATTGGTCCTTTGTTATCAATGGGTTCCCCCAGACCATCAATGACCCTTCCCAAAAGATTACTACCTACTTTGACATTCGACTTTTTCCCGGTAGACAGAATCCTGCAGCCAGGCCCGACATTATCAAGGTTTCCGAAAGGCATTAAAAGAACCTTATCTTCCATAAAGCCCATAACTTCCGCGCCAATTGTTATGTTGTTGCCGACCGGATAAATCCGGCACATCTCACCTATGGAAGTTCCAAAATTATAGCCTTTTACTAAAAGGCCGGCAACCCCGCTTACCTTTCCATAAACACTGAATGGGCTTGTACTCTTAACTGCTCTATGATATTTTTCAAAATTCATGGCAATTACTAAGGTTGTCCGGTTCAAGGTTCACGGTTCAACTACTCGACTACTTGACCACTCAACGATTCCCTGATTTTATTTAACTGCTGATCAAGCCTGGCATCAACTATCCCTGAATGCGTCTCTATCACGGCACCGCCTTGACCAATTTTTTCATCCTTCTCAATCAATATATCGCCGAAACCATTAAGAAAATCTGGTTTTGCCTCCATTATGTAACGGTGATCTTCGGGATTCAGGCGGATACCGACACCATCCTTATCCTTCATGTTTTTCATCGCATCGCTAAGAACAGACAGGACAACTTCTCTCTCTGTACTCACTTCCTTATGTATAACACTGCCGGCTATTAAAAAAACAAGGTCGATTATTTCCTTTTCAGAGCTTTTTAAAAATTCTTGCTTCATTAATTTTAATTCTCTGATCAATTTCGCAACAGATTCTACAGAAAGAGCCAATTTTCTCTTTTCCCGATCCGTGCCCTCTGCTATTCCTTTTGAAAATCCTCTTTCATAGGCTTCTTTTGCTGCAATTTTTATTCTTTTCTCTATCTGTTCCCCGGGCTGTTTCCAGGGTTCTTCAATCTCAGAGCCGATATCCTTGTTATTCTCACGGTCATTAGAGTCTGCTTCATTTGCCGAAATATGGCATATACCCCGAACAAAGCATGCCCGCTCTTTTTCCCTTAAACCTCCCCGCTTGTGCCTCGCAGTGGCAGAGTGGGCTATAAGTTTAATATCATGCGCCTTGATAACCTTTTTGGAATCAGACAAATACATCCTCATTATTACCCACTGATATCGTTATCTTGTTTTCACTTTCCAGTTTCTTTGCGGTCTCAATAATCACTCTCTGGCTTTTTTCAACCTCTGACACTCTTTTTGGGGGCATAACCTCTATGTCTTCCTTAAGCATCCCAGCGGCGCGCTTTGACATATTTTTAAAAATCTTTTCTCTCATTTCACTGTCAATTATTTTAAGAGCGCAGGCTAAAACTTCACGGTCTATCTCCTCAAGCAATATTTTCATGCTCTTATCATCAAATTTCAAAATATCATCAAAAGTAAACATAAGGTTTCTGATATGGGCCGCTAAATCCGCGTTTGTTTTTTCAAGCGATTCTAAAATCCTGTCTTCATTTGATCGGCTCATCTTGTTTAAAATCTCCGCCATCATCTTGGCTCCGCCAATTTGCTCTCCTCTATCTCTTTCTGTAACCATTTCCGATTCAAGCGTTCTGGCCATATCCTCCACAAACTCACGCGGGACGTTTCCTATTGTCGCGATCCTCTTTGCAATGTCTTCTTGCTTGTCAGGGGAAAATTGTTCCATAATCTCAGACGTCTGTTCCGGTCTCAGGTGCGCCAGTAAAAGAGCTATGGTCTGAGGATGTTCCATCTTTGTGGAATCAATTAATATCCTTGTGTCTATATTTCTCAAATTTTCAATGGTCGGACTCTCCGTTAAAAGGCGGCCATCTTCAACTCTTTCTGTGGGTTCTTTGCCCAAAGCTTTCGATACAACATTTCCGACAACACTGTCTTGAACCGACATGATTCTGTTACCTTTTTTCTCGGCGAACAAGCAAAATTCCCTGGCAACACTTCCTGCATGTTCATTAGCTGTCCCGCTTAAACCGCTCATACATTTCCCGACACGTCTGATCTCATCCGCTGCGAGATTTCTCATTACCTTCGCTGCCACATCTTCGTGCAAAGACAAAAGGAGCACTGCTGCCTTTTCTTCCTTTGACATATTCATATTCATGCAATTCTCCTTTATTTGAGCCAGTGTTTCAATAACTCTGCAAATTTCTGCGCATCCTGACCAGCCAGATTCCTAACAGCATCCATGCCTCTGAGGCTTTCATCCGTCTCTCCTCCCATCTCCACAGAAACGCCTTCGCCGCCCGCCAGGCCGACTAGACCGGCAGCACCCGGCAATCTCTTTGCGCCAACATCCCCGATCCTGTCCTTAGTCATAATGAACTTGATTAAAGGACGCAGAACAAAAAACAAAACAAGTATCAGGGCAATTAACGAAACAAAGTGTTTTATGAACGGAGCAATCAGGTGTAATTTAGTCTTCCAGAAACCCTGCTCAACAAGCCCTGTTTCCAATTCAACTTTCCCGAAAGGGATGCTGGTTACCACTATCTGATCACCCCTTTTGGCATCAAAACCGATCGACCCTTTAACAAGGTCTTCCATATTCTCTATCTCTTTTTTAGATCTTGACTGAAACTCTTCAACACCTTTATCATTTTTGTTGTAAACACCATCTACCAGCACAGCTATTGACAATTTTTCGACTTCCCCCACAGGCATTACAGTCTTGCTGACAACCCGGTTTATTTCATAATTGACTGTTTCATCCGTTTTTTCATGATCTGTACCATAGGATTTTGTGCTCCGTCCACTGCTGGATCCGGCAATGCTCTCTCCTCCGCTGACGGGCGCGCTCGACTTTTCGCTCCTGCGGTGCAGGCTCCTTACAACGGGTTCTTCAGGATCGTAGGATTCCTCTGTTTTTTCCATAACTCTAAAATCAAGAACAGCGGAAACCCTTGCCACAACCTTTCCTTGTCCCACCACCTTTTCCAGCATGGATTGGATCCTGTTACCCAGACCCTTTTCTATGTTTCTCTGAAATTCTATTTGTGAATCTGTCCGCCTCGACAATTGAGACCCGCTTCTAACCGCTGACAGGATATTCCCTCCACTGTCAACTATCATTACCTCTTCCGGGCTGAGCCCTTCCACGCTGCCGGCCACCAGGGAAGCTATACCTTCTATCTGAGATGCCCGCAGCTTACAGCCTGTTTTTATTTTTATAATAACCGAAGCGGTTGGTTTTGCCTGTTTTTCAGCAAAAAGTGATTTCTGAGGTATTACAATATGAACTCTGCTGTGTTGAATCTCATCCAGACCGTTAATTGTGCGTGATAATTCCCCCTGGAGCGCCCTTTGATAATTCAGCTGCTGTACAAAATCGGTAACCCCGAAATTCTTGTTGTCAAATATTTCAAACCCCACACCCCCGCCCTTGGGAAGCCCGGAAGCAGCCAGGCTGAGCCTTAATTCAGAAACATATTCGGCGGGGATTAATATGGAATCGCCGGCAGAAGATACCTTATATGGAATCTTTTTCTCCTGCAATACAGCAACAATCTCCCCTGCATCCTCGGTAGAAAGCCTGGAAAAAAGCGTTTTGTATTCTTTCTGATTTACGAAGACGACAAATGCCCCGATACTGATTAAAGTGATAACGACAACAACAAGAATGGATAATCTTTTCAATGGGGTTAGCGATTTAAAGGTTTTCCCTAACTGATAAAAAAATTGAAGTATTGAATTCATATATTCCCTATACCTGCATCCGCATAACTTCCTGATAGGCTTCTAATATCTTGTTCCTTACCTGCATCATTGTTCTAAAAGAAATATTTGCCTTTTCCAGTGCAATCATTGCCTCATGAATACTCCCTGAGTCACTGAGCTCCACTTTTGCGATAGCGCTGTCGGCATCTGATTGAAGTTTGTTGATTTCACCGATCTTGTCCTTTAAAAGTTTGCCAAAAGCACCCTCATTCTCCCCTGCCTTACCGCTTTCTACAGGAGTACCTGAAACCGTTTTATCTGAGATTGGAGGCATTAAATCGCCCCGAATCAGCATATCGTTCATCTTGAAACACCTCCGTACGCTTATTATGGTCATGCTCGACCACTCGACTAATTGACTACTCGACGAGTAAACTACTCGACTACTTTCCAAGTTCCAGCGCCTTAAACGCCATATTTTTTGTTGCATCGAATGCGGTAACGCAAGCCTCATACGCCCTGTTCGCGGAAATCATATCTGCCATTTCAGAAACAGTATTGATGTCAGGCATGGCCACAATGCCCTCTGGGTTTGCATCAGGATGGGTTGGATCAAAGACCATCTTTATTCTCTCTTTATTTTCCACAACATCTTCCACTTTTACCTTTCGCAAAATATCATCAAAACCGCCTTTCAGCGGCTCAGAAGAAAAAACAATGCTTTTTCTTCTGTACGCTCCCCCCTCCGGCGTACGCGTTGTGTTAATGTTGGCAAGATTTGATGTAACCACATCCATCTTTGCCCTCTGGGCTGCAAGCCCGGACGCACACACGTTAAAAGCCGACATGAATTCCATATTATTTTATCTCCTTCAAAACAGTATTCAAGCCACTGAATTTTCTTGCCAGAAGCTCTACGGTAAGGTTATGCATAAGATTGTTTTCCGCCAGTTTTGCCATTTCACTGTCAAGATCAACCATTTCCCCTGTATCGATTACCTCAAAATCTGTTTTATCAATCTTTACCATGTTTTTATTACTTATAAGGGTTTTCAGCTCCTCTTTGAAAACAATGTCCTTGGGTCTGTAGTTTGGGGTATCTATGTTTGCGATGTTTGAGGCTATCACCTTATGCCTTTGCGATTGAAAATCCAAAACACCGGACAACATTTCTATCGTTTTATCAAATAGCGCATCCACAATAACACCCCCTTATGCTGTTTAATGGTATTTTTTATGCAATACTCATACCGAAAACTTTGCATGGCCGAAATTTTTAATGATTTTATTTTACGCTTCCAATCTCTGACATTTCAGCTCTTAGCTCGCTTCAAGTATTTGATCATCCTTCCTGTATTCATTGAGTTTATTACGGATGGTACGCACACTTACGCCTAAAATCTCTGATGCCTTGGTCCTGTTTCCGTCCGCCTTTTCCAGAGTTTTAACTATCAGTCTTTTTTCCATCTCCTTTAACGTAGCGCCTTCAGGGGAGACAAATTCTAAAGATGCTTCGGCCGGTCGTCTGCTCCTCTCGCCTTCATTTTCCATATATAGATGCTCAGGGAGAATCCTCTCTCCGCCGGCTAACAACACAGCTCTTTCAATCACATTTTCCAGCTCCCTCACATTGCCGGGCCACTTATAATTTTCAAATATTTGCTCAACTTCCTTTGATAACTCCGGCTTGGGCGTCCTGCCGAGCCGGCTGTACTTTTCCAGAAAATGCTCACAGAGTAACAACACATCCCCCCTTCTTTCCCTCAGCGGAGGAATCCTTACAGGTATAACATTCAAGCGGTAATAAAGATCATCCCGAAACTTTTTGCCCTCAATATATTTTTTTAAATCTGCATTTGTTGTGGCAATTATTCTAACATCGACGGGCACAGAGGCCTTGCCTCCCAGCCTGTCGACTTCAGATTCCTGTATAACCCGAAGGAGCTTTGCCTGAAGCTGAACATCCATCTCGCTGATTTCATCCAGCAGCAATGTCCCACCCGCGGCCAATTCAAATTTCCCTAACCTCATTCTGGACGCGCCGGTAAATGCGCCCTTTTCATGTCCAAACATTTCGCTCTCAAGAAGATTATGAGGAATAGCCGCACAATTTACCGCCACAAACGGCATTTTCCCCCTGTTGCTGTGAAAATGTATATGCCAGGCAATTAGTTCCTTCCCCGTACCGCTTTCCCCTTGTACCAGAACACTTGATTTGCTTTTTGATACGCCCTTCAGCAACTCCAGAAGGTCAAGCATTCTTTTGTCCCCTGTAATAATTGTTTTTTGCCTGGACAAGCAGCTCTTTAAATCATATTTTGGTTCACTTTCACTCTTTCCGTTTTTTTCAGTCACCACTTTTTTAACGAGCGATTCCAGATGATCTATTGAAAAGGGCTTCATAATGAAATCTGCGGCCCCTTCTTTCATAGCTTGGACTGCGGTATTGACCGTCCCGTAAGCCGTTATGACGATAACAGGAGTTTTAGAAGAAACCTTTTTAATGCCACGCAGGACATCCATGCCACCTATCCCGGGCATCCTCATGTCGGTTATAACAACTTCAAATTTATCCTCCTGAAATTTTTCAAGGGCATCAGCGCCACTCCCTGAGGCTTCGACTGCATATCCACAACTTTCCAAGGATTCGGAAAGAGCAATCCTCATTGAGGGTTCATCGTCAACAACTAAGATCGTTTTTGTTTTCATAGCTCTCCGTTAATCAAGGTTCAAGGTTCAAGGTTCAAGGTTCAGAGGTTCAGAGGTTCAGAGGTTCAGAGGTTCAGAGGTTATTTTTTTCATTAACATTGATGGCCTCGTAAAAAGTCAAAAAACACGTCATTGCGAGCAACACGCGGCGCAAGCGCCTGCGCTGCGCGAGCGAAGCAATCTCATGGATGGCAACAAGCTGTAATTACTGGATTCCCGCCTCCGCGGGAATGACGATTAAGGGGTATGTTGGACTTTTTACGAGTTTATCAACATTCACTAACCTTGAACCTTAAACCTTGAACTCTGAACCTCCATTACAGGAAATGTAATATTAAAAACAGCCCCGCCGTCCTTATAGTTTTCTGCATCTATTGAACCGCTATGAATATCAACGATATTATGGACAATAGCAAGACCAAGGCCCGTGCCTTTCTCTTTTGTGGTAAAAAAGGGATCAAATATCTTTTTCATGTTTTCATCGGGTATTCCGGTGCCGGTGTCCATAAAACTGATTTCTACGTTTGAATTGTGAGTTTCCTTTTTTTCATCGTTGTTGTCGGAAATTTTCGTTTTAATATAAAGATTTCCTCCGCCCGGCATCGCCTGCATGGCATTCAGCATAAGATTTAAAAATAACTGCTTTAACATCTCGGCATTGCCTGCAATAACAGGATCAATATCTTCATAGTTTGCCGTAAGAATGATATCCTCTTTCCAGAGAATCTGTTCGGAAAAAACTATAATCTCTTTAAGCAGATTATGGATGCTGACTTCCTTCATCAAAGGTTTTTGATCTCTTGCAAACATAAGCATATTGGATATTTTATTATCCATATCCTTTACAGCGGTTATGATATGAGACGCCCTGTCACGGTTCTTCTTGTCTTTCAGCTCCTTTATCAGCAAAGAAGCAAAAAGCCCTATGCTTCCCAGCGGGTTTCTTATTTCGTGGGCAAGATTCGCTGCTGTTTCACCCATTGCAGCAAGTTTTTCCGTCCTTTTTACCCTTTTTTCCAGCTTCTCGAGCCTTGTAACATCTCGAAGAACAACGACTCTCCCTGTTTCTACCCCGGTTTTTGACTTAACGGCAGAACCAAAGAGCTCTAATATCCTTCCTTTCAGCCTTATTTTTTTCCCCAAGCCGCCGTCAAAATGCCTGAGGTCTAAGCAACCTTTCGGATCAGACGGAAATTCGTCTCCAAAGAGCAAATTCGTATTTTTCCCCCTGGCATTGTCTCTCGAAAAACCGGTAAACACCTCGGCACACCGATTCATCATCGTTATTTTTCCTTCCAGGTCTGCTACAAGCACGCCGGTAGTAAGGCTCTCGAGAATATTCTGAAGATAGCTGCCCATCTTTTCTTTATCTGCCAGGGCTTTTTGTAATTCAATGTTTTTGGAATCCAACTCCTTGTTTATGGCTTCAAATTTCTCTTCCAGGCCGGCAAAGGCTTTTTGCATCCTCGCGGTTGCCCGATCAAAGCTCTCAAATGATTGTTGTAAAAACGGGTTTTTATCCGGCACGCACTTAGTTGCCCTCTCCAAATTATTCACAAGCTCCTTTTTTGGATTGATGATTGTTGATTGATGAAATCGCTTCGCTCTCTCTTTTCAATCGACAATCATCAATTCCCTAATCCCCCAATATATTCCCTATATTTCTCGATCCAGTTTTTATCTGCCACGTAATAACCTACCACTCTCGACCAGAATTCATCGCCGCTTTCCCCTTTTAATGAGCTAAAGGACTTATCAGCCATCGGCTGATTACCCAAATTTGTGTGTCCCCGCCCTATATTGAACAATGTCCACATGTTTTGTGTGCCTTCAGAAATACCGTCTCCGGAATTCATCCCGGAATTCATTAGGAATTGTTCGTACATCAAAATCGCCTGCTGATACTTCCCTTTATTATACAAACAATCTCCTAAGCCCTCATAAGAATCCATAATCACAGGAGCGGAACATTTTTGAATGTCACCGCAATTTTTCAGAACCCTGTTATAATTTATCAGGGCAGATGAATACAGACCCATTTCTCTCAAAGAATCGGCATACTTTTTACGGATAGCCGCACTATCCTTAACCTCTGTCTCAGAATCCAGAACTTTCGAGTAAAAGCCGGCCGCCTCTTTTAAAAACCCCTCTTTGAAAGAAATATCCCCAAGCAGCTTTATGGCGGCAATCACTATACTTTTATCCACGCCCAAGTGATTCTCATGCAGACCTTCTAATCTCTTTTTAGCGTCTTCATAACAACCCCTTTCATAATCAATTTCGGCCATGGCAAGTGAAAGATTGTTTATCCTTTTATCTTTCTTGAACAAGTTGATCATTTCCCCGAAAAATCCAGCCGCATGTTCTAACAGACCTATTCCCTTCAAACTCCTCCCAATTTTAAACAACATATCAAAATCGCCGTTCCTGAAGAGGACATCTTTGTCGGAATTAAAATATACATCTGAAACAGCAAGATAGTCTTTCTTTGAATAGTGATCGTCTATCAGGCAGCCGGCGCTCAATACGAGTTTTTTCTCGCCTGCTTTTCTATACGTTCCACGAGGAAATCTATCCAGCAGTAAACAATAATTATCAAACGCTTCCGGATACTTTTCCCTTTTTATCAGG
>JASEIZ010000041.1 GCA_030017395.1 Desulfobacterales bacterium
CCTTTGGTTCGCCGGAATTTAGCCCAGGGAAAAAGAGATAAACACAACGAGATGGTGCTACTATCCAACGATAGCAGCTTATTTTTGAAACGGAATTTATGTTTGCCAGGTGCTGCCTGCTTACAAAAATTGAGGGTGTCATAAAAAAGGTCTTGAAACATTTGCCACGGTCTATGGGTATTGGCATATGACAGCGTTGATTTGTTAGGAGCGTTTTTCATTCCCAAATGACGCAGTTTGCCCATACAGCAGGCAAGACCGCCGCAAATTTCTCTAAGGCTCTTGGCTTGTGCTAATTGGCAAAATAACATGGCTACAAAATGATCCCATGAACTGTATTTTTTTGCATAACGTTCTGAATGATGTCTGAAAATCAGTTGATAAAATTTTTGCCGGTCGAACAAAGCAACCAGTTGACTGAACAGGCTCGCATGTCGTATCATAGAGCATCCTCCTTGTTTTTGGGAAACTGTTATTCTTCGTGGTTTAACAATCTCCCACAAGGAGGATATTTTTTCAATGACTTATTATTTTACTCACTGAAAACCGTTTTTGGACAAGAGTGATTGCTATTAATAAACAGAGCTTCAGTTCTTTTTTGAACTTCTCTCTTCTCATTGTTTTCGCGCTTCTTGACTTATGTTTCTTCATTGTTCCACTCGACATCCTTCATTTCTCAGGAAGTGGACTTAAGCACCCAGCTGCCGGGATAAGATTTGTCTATTCCCTTTTCCTTCATATATTTGACGGCATCTTTTTCAGCAGCAAAATGTCCTATGAAAACCCTGTGCCAAACCCCTTTGCCCTCAATATTAACTGTGGCCCAGTGAGCGTCTATTCCCTTCTCCTTAAGACCCGCCACAAATCTCTTTACCTCCTCCAGGTCACGCCTGGCCCTGATCTGTATAGCATACGGTCTATTATCCGGCGCTTGCTTTTCAGTCTTTTGATCTTCGGGTTCCCTTTCTCCGGAAGGAAGCACGGAAGCAAACATTGACAAATTCTTCTTTATCTTTTTTCTAATGATTTTTACTTTAGTCGCATTATCTTCCACAGGAATATCGCTGGGCCGGCTCGTGAATAGACCGACTATGCAACCAGGCAGCCTGAGGTAATCTGCCTGGTACAACATGCCGATAATCAAAAATAAAATTGCAATCAAAAGAACAACTATTTTCAGCTTTGAGCGCTCTTTGTCTTCCCGTTCTTTCTCCGATCTCTTTTCGGAGACTCTTCTGAAAAGACCCGCGACAAAACCGGGAATTGACAACAATCTGCTCCAAAACGTCTTTCTCTCTTCCTCTTTTTGTCCGTATGTATAATACTTCTTATAATAATCATAACCTGCAAAATCCGGGCTGATCTCCGCCCTTAGACCATTAAGCACAACACCTATTACATTTGCCTTGACATTATCAAGCTGAGCTTTTGCCCGCTTGAGTGTGCCACTGGAAATTTTGCCCACCTGATAGACGAGAATCACCCCATCTGTCTTGGAACCCAAAATAGCGGCATCAGTGGCAGCCAAAACCGGAGGGCCATCTATCAACACCATGTCATATTCAGATCTTACGTTCTCTATAAATTCGCTAATACTTTTTGAGCTCACCAGTTCTGCGGGATTTGGCGGGACAGTCCCACCGGTTATGATATGGAGATTGTCCATACCAGGGGTCTTCATAATATCATCCATGCTCATCTTCCCCATCATGATATCAGTAATTGTCCTGATTACATCCCTCCATTTGTAATTACCAAGTATGACATCTGCAAGACCCGGCGTTTGATCGAGACCAAACATCCTTGCAATAACCGGTCTTCTGAGATCTCCCTCAACAATCAGCACCTTATTACCGGCCTGAGCCATAGTAATGGCAAGATTAACTACCGAAGTGGTCTTCCCTTCCTGTGGAGAAGAACTGGTAAAGACGACAGTCTTAATTTCTTTTTCAAGGCTGGTGAAACTTAGATTTGTCCTGAGCGCCCTGAAACTCTCTGCCAGTGTTGAATCAGGCGCAAAGTGCGAAACAAGTCTGGCATGCCTGTCTGCAGTCGCTCCATCCAAGCCTTCAAGGTACTTCTCCTCCAGAATCGCTTTAATCTCCTGGACGCTGACATAAGGAATTATTCCAGAAACAGGAACGCCAAGAAGCTCCTCAACCTCTTCAATTGCTACTATAGAAGTATCAAAGGTCTCAATTATAAAGGCAAAAACAATGCCCAGGATCAACCCTATAATTGTTCCGACAACAGTGGTCGCCAGAGTTTTGGGCGGATTTATAGGAACAGCCGGTTCCAGGGCGGGTTTTACTATTTTTACCTCTTCTATTTTTTCAGCCTCTTTGATCAACGATTCCTGGTACTTCTTCTCAAGAAGTGTATAGACCTCCATGTTTACACTGACATTTCTCTCCAGCCTTGCCAGATACAGACCCTTTTCCGGGAGCATTTTGATCCGTTCATCCATTCCATCAATTTTCTTCTTCAAACTAATTATGTTCGCCGCGACAGTCTTTTCCTGGGAAAAAAGCTGGGACCTCATGTTTTCCAATAATTCACTGATCTGCTTATTTATTTCTACAACCTGTGGATAGTTTTTCGTGTAAGTGAGAAGAAGAGTGTCTCTCTTCAACATAAGCTGGACAAGCCTGTCATTAAGATTCTTATAGAGGCTTGAAGCCTCATTAATATAAAAACTTGTCTTTGAAGTCAGTGGCTTATCCTTTGCCTCTTCAAGATATTTTTGTACCTTCCTTACCTTTTCATTATCTGACACCGACTTCTCATAGATGGCCTGCAACCCTGCTATCTGACCGAGCATGTTTGAGGTCTGAGCGCTAAGGGAAATCAATTTGTTTTCTTCTCTGAAATTCCTTACGGCCTCCTCAGAGTTTTCCAATCTTTCCTTTACGATCTTTAACTGGTTCTCTATAAACTTCTTTGCTTCAATGGTCCGCTTATTAAGATCAAGGATACGTTCCTCCTTGTAAACATGGGCAATAGTATTGGCGAGGCGCTGGGCAAACCTGGGATCTCCAGAGGTCACTATAATGTTAATAATGTTACTGTAACCTTCCTGCTCTGTTTCCGCAGAGTTTTTCAGGTTTAATATAATGCCAAGATACTTTTTGTTGGCCCGCACTTCCTCAGAGGAAAGATCAGCGGGTATCAGGCCCAGTTTCCTGGCTACCATTTCCATTATAAAATAACTCTTTATCACGGCCGCCTGTGTTTCCATATCATCGGTCTGGGACCAGGAGATGGCCTGGATATAAAGACCGGTTACAGAGCTGGTCTTCTCAATCTTCACGCTGGCGCTTGTTCTATATAAAGGCACGGGTTCAGATAAGATGGAAAAAAACAGGCTGAAAAGCCCCATGGCAAGAATAGTAAAGATGATAATAAACTTTCTCTTTTTGACAACAAGCCAATAATCTCTTAAGTTTAAGTCATATTGCGCCATATTCAGACCTCGTCAAGTGGTCGAGTAGTCGAGTAGTTAACGACTTGACTACTCGACTACTCGACTATTTTCCTACTCGACCATTCCACTAAACTTAATGAAGCTTTTTAAAACGAAGCATGGTGTCCTGGTTAAAATACGCATCTCTGTACTTGTCAGGATAGAGCAGATAATCCAGAAGCGGTGTGGTATTTACTATAAATTCATTAAGATCGCCTATCAGTGTTCTTGGAACATAAACCACATCACCATCCTGAAGGGTAATATTTTGGGTTATATCGCCTTTCTTTAATATTTCATCAAGGTTTGCAGCGAGTATAATCGGCTTCTCGCGGTTTTCTTTATAACCCCTGATAATTTTTATGTCCGAGTCCACAGCCACCCTCGTGGTGCCGCCTGCCTTGGATATTGCCGCCAGAAGATCATAGGCATCCTTAAGCCTGTATATCCCCTGGGTTTTCACCTCTCCGAAAACATACACCCTCTCTCCATAAGTTGGAAGTTCCGGAACTGTTACAATATCGCCATCATCTATAACAACATTCTGGCCCACATCCCCCTGAAACATCGCCTTGTAAAGATTGACAGTATAGCTTTTACCCTTTCTTACCACTTCCACACGCCTTAAATCTGCATTCGCAAATTCTTCCCCTGTAATCGGCCCTCCTGCCATTACAATAAAATCAAGTATCCTTGTCTTACCCATTAGGGGATACTTTCCGGGACCGGTTCCAATACCGGAAATTGACGTATCAAGACGGTTGATCTGCCCGAACAAAAGGGCGGTTTTGCTTCTATACTCTTTTACTACAACATCAATTCTCGGGATCCTGATATATTCTTTAAGCGCTTTCGTCAGTATTTCATCCACCTCGTGAGAAGTAAGGCCGGCCACTGCAATATCATCCATATAGGAATATGATGTTTTTCCATCCGATCTGATCTCAGTGGTATATGGAGTCGACTTGGATCCCTCCCAAAAAGTAATGGTCAGGACATCGCCCGGGCCTATCAGGTACTCGGGAATACCCCGTTTCTCTGTAAATACACTGTTTTCTGTAACCCGGCTCATCCTGATAATATCTTTTTCCATCTCCTTTTTCTGACCCGCATCTTTTTCTTCAACAGCTTTTGGAGGCCTAAATTCCTTCACCGGCATTCCCCTTGCCTCAAAAGTACACCCTGAAAGAGACAAAATAAACAGACCTGCAATAACGGCCAAAAATATATTTCGTATTCTGTAGATCATCCTGTAATTCTCCGCCAAACTGAACTAATGCCGTGTCTTTTTACAATTTCACTCAGCAATATATTTTACGCGACAACTATAAATTGAATTTTCATATATAATTATATCTTAAAAAGAGCATAATATCAACACATTATTTCACATCCCTTCCCCACACCTTTTTCATAATAACATAAAATAGAGCTGTTGCAACATACTTTACAACCTCACATATACGAAACAGATAATATGATTCTCTGAACT
Organism: Desulfobacterales bacterium; assembly: GCA_030017395.1. GTDB lineage: Bacteria > Desulfobacterota > Desulfobacteria > Desulfobacterales > ETH-SRB1 > Desulfaltia. The sequence goes on from JASEIZ010000041.1 coordinate 4,956, forward strand.
TTAAATCTTTATTATACAACCTCTGAATCAGGATATGCGGCGGAGGAAAAAACGTTCTGAGTAAAAACCGGCATTTATTAATAAAACCCCTGTTCAATGCGAGGTAAATCAGATAGCTGCTGCCCCTTATCCTCTTGTTAGAAAGTTGAAGAGAAAGGAAAAATCTCTCCCCAATAGTGATATGCAATGGCCGCAAGCTATTTATGACCTTGTCCGGAATCCTTAAAGATGAATATTCTCTAACAATGGTTAAGCTAAAATACAACAATCTTGACAGGTTAAAATCCCGGCTCTCTCTAATGATAAAGTCCCAGTCAATACTTTTTTCATAGGTATTTATGGATTGAAAGATATCATAAATCAGTATCAACCGGTCAAAAGAATGGCCTATCCTCAAGGCATGTTCACAAAGATAGATTATCAGGTGGCTGGGAAAGAGTATGCGGGACTCAACATCGGCGATCATGGCAGGAACCGACATTTTCCATATCCGCTCCATATCTATCTGCGAAGCAAACATATATGCCGGAACCGAGGTGTTCACCAGATGCCAGTGAATATGGAGTGACAGCGAGGACATATCCCTTCGATAATCAAGACTGGCCAAATATCCAACCGGATTGTTAACAGCTCTGGCCGCTGAGCTGTCTCTGGGAAAACATCCAAAAGAGGACAGGCAGCTATCGACCTTCTGAAGACTATCTTTTTTTACCAGTATATCTATGTCGGACATCCCTCTCATAGCGATACCCGGATAAATATGTTCTGCCAGGGCAACCCCTTTAAGCATGATGAACGGTATTGCCTCATCTTTAAATCTGCCCAGTATCTCCTTTAATTCGCCTAACACAGACATATTCTTCATCAGGTTTGAATTATACTGTTTCTGCAAATATTGACGGGTTTCAACAGGCATCATCTCTTCAAGATTGTTTTTTTTTATTTTGCAGGAAAGCACGCCCGCAACACCCTCGCTTATTGCGGTCTCAACAATATAATCCCAATCCGGAGAACCAGGGGAAAACTGCAGCAATGTATCCCTGCAAGCCTCTCCGAAAAGGAGTTTGAGCAACAATCTGTCCTCTCTTTTCCAGGCCATTAATTTGTCCCTTGCAATAATTTACAGGAAAATCGGAAATCAGCAGTCGAATAACTATCTGAAAAAAATTAATCTTGAATTTAAGTAACTAATATTATACATATCATTTTTCAAATAAAATCTAAACTCAGACCTCGTTAAAAATGATTTTTATATGGTCTTCAATCCCTTTATTCATAACGAATCTGATAAAAATTGGACATTTGGTCGGTCTGGGTTCAAAGGTTCAGGGTTCCAGGTTCAGGGTTAATCGCTTCGCGATTTTTTTCGATCTGCCTGTGCGTTGCGCCTGTCTGCGTGCAACGCACAGACAGGCGCAGACAGGTGCCACTGATTTCACTGGGTAAGCATCCTGAATCTGTCAACCTCTGAACCTTGAACCATAACTACTAAATGGGAATAGAAGTTTATTGTCCAATAAATCACCCCTTAATTTGCAAAGAGTTACGAAGTCTGAAACTAAGATATATGAAAATCATATTAAAAAATAATGATTATTTGATGCAAGACCTTGAAAGCATATTCAGGAAAGAAGAGGATGGGGCATTTCTCTTTGATCCCAAAAGCGGCAATCTAAAATACATAAACTGCATGGGAGTCAATATTTACCAACTATGCAGCGGCAACAGATCCGTCGCAGATATCACATCACTAATTGCAGAAAATTATAGAGATATCCCTGAAAAACAGATAAAAGAGGATATCAAAAATTTTCTTCAAGACCTTATTGAAATGAGATTTCTGAAAAAGAAAGAAACTCGACAGTCAAAAGTTTTCTAAAAAAGTCTTCAAAGTCCCCCTTTGAAGGGGGATTAAGGGGGATATGGTTGCGTGATAATACTACTAAAATACTAAAACACCCCCCTGCCCCCCCTCAAGGGGGGAATAAGTTGGGGGTTTAATTGTTTCAGTATGTTATGAGAACTTATGACTTATGAGAAAGAAACATAGATGACCGAAAATGATCGAGAATATCCGCTAAGCACTATCTATCTTTACCTGACGGACAGATGTAATTTAAGATGCAGCCACTGTTGGATTACACCTGCACATAACAGGTCAGGCGAGAATATAAATAGCAAAATTGACATGCAATATCTAAAAAAAGCAATCATTGACGCAAAATCGATCGGCCTGACCTGCGTAAAACTGACAGGCGGCGAGCCTTTTTTGAGGAAAGATATCCTCGATCTTATCGATTTCTTATCCTCAAATGATATTATAGTCGATATTGAAACAAACGGCACTCTCCTGAATGAAGAAATTGTTGAAAGATTGAATGACAGTTCCGTCAATCAGGTATCGGTCAGCCTGGATGGCGCGTCAGAGGAATCACATGAATCGATTCGCAAAGTAGCCGGATGTTATCAAAAGGCATTAGACGGTTTGTCACTTTTAACGAAAAACGATATTGGAACACAGATAATTATGAGCCTGTATGGCGGGAATATCTTAGATATTGAAAAGTTGGCCGATATTGCCGACAGTATGGGAGTAAATTCATTAAAAATAAATCCCATAATGCCGACCGGACGTGGCAAAGACCTTTTTACAAATGAAGAAAATTTGTCCGTCGAGAAACTGCTGAGTATAAACAGGTGGATAGAAGAAGAACTCAGCCTGAAATATGACTCAATAAATATATGTTTTGATATTCCAACCGGTCTAAAATCACTTAAATCCATTACATCATCGCAATTATATGAGTGCAACATCCTTAATATTATCGGCATACTTGCCGATGGCGGTATATCCCTGTGCGGAATCGGTCAAACAGAAACCGATCTTGTCATGGGAAATATTATTAAAGATGATATTCGCAATGTATGGCAAAATCATCATCTACTTAAAAAATTGAGAAAGGATTTGCCGAAAAACCTAACCGGCATTTGCGGCCGGTGTATCTTCAAATTCAGATGCCTTGGCGCCTGCAGGGCCAGCGCTTATTCTCTAACCGGAAATTTAAACAGCTCTTTTTTTCTGTGCGACGAGGCTTACAAAAACGGCATATTTCCAAAATCGAGGATGATAAACTAAGGTATTTTATCATGGTTAGATTTTCCGATATCATCAAGAACAACTTAACTAAAAGACAAAAGGCCGAAAAATCCGAGAAGGCTGAAAAGCAATCCAGGCCTTTCCGTCTTAGCGATTTAGAAGAGCCCAGGTTATCAACGGACAAGAAACCCGCACCGACAAAGACCGCGATTCCGAAACCTAAAAAAGAAACTGAAGAAATTAAGAAAATTTACTTAAGCTTCCAAACCTATATCAATGAAGTCAGAACAAGTATTTTAGATAACAAATCCTTCAAGATCGACTCCGTCCTCATTCTAATCAATAAAATCATTAATGCACCGGATATGATCAACGAGCTTTATCAATCATTCATCCATTTCAGTCATAAAGAAGACTACGCCGTTTCCAGATCAATCAACACCCTTGTATATGCACTCAAAATCGGCCAGGGCTTGGAATATTCAAAAGCGCAGCTTCTTGAACTGGGATTAGCCGCACTGCTTTATGATGTAGGAATGTTCAGAATTCCCGAAAGTATAATCAAAAAAAATGGGGAATTAACCGGATCCGAGGTGGCTTTTATAAGGAAACACCCTGAGATTGGAAGAAACATCTTGTCGGCATTCAATGAGAATTATCCCTGGCTTTCCCGGGTAGCATACGAACACCATGAAAGGGAAAATGGCCAGGGCTATCCTCGTGGGATTAAAGGAGACGAAATCTGCGAATATGCAAAGATAACAGGTATAGTTGATACTTACGAAGCCATGATCCACAGCCGTCCACATAGAAAGGCAATAACGCAGCATGTCTCGGTTAAGGAATTGATATGGTCAAAAAATCTTATGTTTTCACCAAAAATAATCAAAACATTTATTAAAAAAATATCCCTTTACCCGATAGGAAGCTATGTAAGACTAAACAACAAAGCCGTAGGCATGGTCATACACACTAATGAAGAAAATCCCATAAAGCCGGCCGTCAAACTGCTTTTTAACGGTAGGGGAATGGCTGTGACTGAAGAAATGATAATAAAGTTGAGTGAAAATCCTCTCCTTTCTATTGCAGATACCATTTCCATAGAGGAAATTCCGCACTGAATATGGAATTTATCCTCTCAATAGCAAAGACATCGATTGCAGTTACTCTGGAAAAATCCCTGGAACAGACCGGAGCAGACCTGAAAAAGCTTTACACCGGATTTCTGAGCAATCACCAAAAAACCGATGCCTATATAAGAGTATCCTGTGACAACCTTACAACTTACTGCGAATCAAAAGATGGCCCGATCAGACTTCCTGTTACTTTCAAAAGCCAAAACTACGGCTTTTCTGTGGCATCTGTTTACAAATTTCTCTTTCTCTATATTTCTCTTATCCTTGCAGAACAAAAAAAACTGCTCATTCATGGCGCCGGCATAAAAAAGAAAGATGGCGGATATCTTTTTCTGGGAGAATCAGGAGCAGGCAAAACCACAATAGCCGGTTCTGCGAAAAGAGATGATATTTTCTCAGATGACAGTCCTGTCATTGGAAGGGAAGACAACTTCTTCTGCATCTATCCTTCCCCATACAGCCAGGTTGACATGTTTGGACCAAAAAGAGAGGATCATTACCTGAAAAAAACAGAACTGACAAAACTATTCTTTCTAAAGAAGAATGATAAACTGTTCATAAAGCCAAGGAACAGGAAGTCAGCTCTTGCGGAAATTATAAAAAAACATATACACTCTTTTGAATTCATGGGAAGCAAAAGTAGAATAGCCGCTTTTGACCTCTGCTATGATCTGTGCAGCAGCATACCGATCTACGATCTACATTTTCAGAAAAACGATAAATTCCAGGATATTATTTGAGGCCTAGTCATCATCATCGCGCGGCACACTGCCAGGACGGCATTTTGCTCCGGCAACACTGCCGGCCTTGCAAAAACCGCCATACGCAACGCTTCCTGCCTGGCATTTCTTCTGCGGGGAACCCCCTGCCTGGCATTTTGCAGACGCGGCAGCGCCGCCGGCCTGACAACGTTTACGTCTGTCGTCGTCGTCGGCATAAGCAACCCCTCCACCTAAATCCAGGATTTTAGGCGGCTCATAGGGAAACTTGAATTTGGTTGCAGTCATCTTTTTTCTCCATGTTTATGGAACGCTTTCTATCATAAGGAAACCCTTTATCTCTAAAAATCCTGTAACAGGACATGGGGTCCGGCTTAACTACAGAACCTGAAAGGTAATAAGATACAGCGGGGCAGCCCCCGACGCAGAATGATTTATACATACAGTCGCTACACTCCTCAATATCATTTAAGGATACGGACGACCTCATTCTCATATCATGAAAAACCCGCGACGATTGCCATATTTCCTTAAAATCGGTCTCTCTGATATTGCCGGCCTTAAAATCCCACAACCTGTCACAGGGAACGACCCAGCCATCAGACCTGACAGTACACTTTTCTATTCCTCCGCCGCAACCCAAAAGACCATTTGCAGCGTCAGGACAATCTGTAACATATTCTCTTTCCAGATTTTCAAGATCTTCAAAAAAATCACCCATCTCCAGAATCATCCCTGTAACGAAATTCCCATATTGATCTCTTAATCTCTTGATCTCTTTTGTCACTTCTCTTCTTTGATGATTGGAAAGTGTAAGTTTATTTAAATGCAGGGCTGCATTCCCAAGCGGCAGAATCTCATTGAATTTTACAGACTCAAGGCCAAGACTTTTACCAAGCCTGATGATGTTTTCCGTATCTTTGTAATTGTCCCTGGTAACCGTGGTATAGGTCGAAACATTTCCATTATATTTCAGAAGATTTCTTATTCCATCCATGACGCCTTCAAAACTGCCTTTATCTCTCAACTTTTCATGAATTTCGGCAGTGGAACCGTCGAGACTTACAAAAATGCCGTAGAGTTTTTTCAGCTCTGAAATCTGTTTTGACTTTTCTTCATCGACCAGCATCCCGTTTGTATTCAAACCATAGCGAAAATGATGTTTTTCAATCTCCTCGAAAATAGCAAATATATCTTTTCTCATAAATGGCTCGCCGCCGCTAATCCAGAGCGTAAACACCTTTAGCTCCGCAAGCCTTCTTATGAATTTTATCCACTCATCTCCTGTCAGATCCGTCCTGGAATTACGCAAGGAAAAAACATTGCAGTGCCTGCAGACCAGATTGCACCGGCTTGTTACAGCAATGAATACATCCAATGGAGCAGACAGGGATTCCACTATCTAAAAACCTCCTGCTAAACAACAATGTAACAGTGAACTGTTATACAACAATCAACCCTTTTCTTCTAAAGGAACTCAACGTCAAGACAACGTCCCTCATGCAAACATCTCTTTCTACATCAAAATCATTTATAATCTTATCGACTATATCCTCTGTGCTCTTTTCCCCGTTGCAGCAATTCCAGATAACCGCAGCCGTATCGTTCAACCTTAGTATATCCTTGTTGGCGCCGGCATCAGCAAGAAGAGTGCAGCCGCCATCTTTTCTGCACGAAATATCAGGATTTTTCACCGGAAATGCTCCCAATATCTCTTTTATCTCAGTCCATCTATACAGCGCTTTGAGATTTTCATAAATATTAGAAGAAAATGGAGCTATGCCCGGCAGCGCCAAGCCGGCTCCAAACACCATAGACATAAAGTTCCTTCTTGATTTTATCATGATAAATCCTTTATAGCCTCTTTTATGATCTTGGAATTGATAACTTTTTCCTTTGAGCTAAACCCTATTAAAAGGCTTATGTCACAGACATTGTTGATCTTTCTCGGAACCCCCTGCGAATAATCATATATTTCATCTACAGCCTGCCGGGTGAAAATATTTCTTGTCAAACCGGCATTTTTCAAACGAAAAACAATATATTTTACTGTCTCCTCAAAATCGAGGGGATTTAAATGATACTTGATGGCAATCCTCTGGTCGAGCTGTTCAATGCCTTTTACAATATCTCTTAACTCCGGCTGTCCAATAAGAAAGAGCGTCAGCAGGAATCTATCGTTTAACTGAAAGTTTAAAAGCAGGCGTATCTCCTCAAAGGTCTCTCTAGAAATTAACTGCGCTTCATCTATTATCAGCAGAGTTGTCTTATCCTGCTTCATATTCTCCAGCATTCTTTCATTCAAGATACCCAGAAGATCAGCCTTTGAATTTGTATCGGGATTCAGGCCGAGCTGATAGAGTATCTCTTTTAAAAAATCTGAAGGCTTAAGCGTCGGATTGGTTATCAATCCTATATCATACTCATCCACCGGAAGCTGCTGGATAAAGACCTTGCTCAAAACAGTCTTTCCACAACCCACATCCCCGATAAGAAGGGCAGCGCCTTTCCTTCTTTTTGCCGCATAGATAAGCCGGACCATAGCCTCCTCGTGCTTCCCCGAGTAGTACATAAATTCCGGATCCGGAACATTTTCAAAAGGAAATCTTTTAAGTCCCCAGTATTCTAAATACATTTCAACATTCCTTCAATGGCCAGATATATCTCAGTAAAGCAAAGCCTGTAATGACAGCTTGAAAGCCTATAAGGATCCTTGATATTATTATTTGATTTGTCAACATCTCCTGAAAATGATTTAAGAAGATAGATTTTATCCTCTGCATCGGGATAGTTTTCAATGATCATCTCTCTGTGCCGTCGTTCCATGTCAACTATCATATCCGCCTCAACAATCATATCCTGCGTCAACGGCCTTGATTTATGACCATTGCCGTCAAATCCCTTTTCTTCCAGAATATCAACGGTCTTGGGGTCGGCCGGCGCGCCCTCCATATCGACGAGAGAAGCC
>JASEIZ010000042.1 GCA_030017395.1 Desulfobacterales bacterium
AAAAAGGAACCGAAATGGGCAGCCTTTCTTAGCACTAATACCAGCTTACATTCATCATCCATTATAAAAAAATATATCAAACGGTGGCCAATAGAAGTATGTTTCAAAGAATGCAAGCAGATGCTTGATCTCGGCAAAGATCAAAGCAATAACTTTAATGCTCAAATCTTTGCAACCACAGCCAGTTTTCTAAGACATAACCTTTTGAGTTTCTTAAACGAGACGGAAAACTACAGCACTCTGGGCAGTCTATTTGAACATTTAGCTGACGATTCTGCAGTTATTACTTATGCACATAGGCTTTGGGATTTCTTTCAAGGCCTTTTCCGAGTCAGTTTTTCAAATATCTTTCAACTTTTCAAAATTGAGGACGATTTTCAGTCCTATGTTGACGCACTTAGTGAGGCATTAACTGGTTTTACGCCGTTTCAGGGGTGCGAAACTTGAGACTTAAGTTACGAAACGGTTAGTATCTTATTAGATTTATGCTTAAAATATAAGTTGTAATTTGTTGTGAATACTTTGCAACACAGCAGATAAATTGAAAAAAACAGGGGAAAGACATGAAACAGGCCCTTCCCCTAATATGAAATTCTTATATTTTTGCTGCCTCAATCGGCTTTGATGCCTAATTCCTTTTCCTTTTTAGCCACAGCCAGCCTTGTTTTAATAACAGTGTCAGGAATAAGGCTCATGGAATCGATGCCGCATTCGACGAGGAATGTGGCAAATTCTGGAAAATCACTTGGAGCCTGGCCGCATATCCCTATTTTTTTGCCCCTGCGTTTGGCGACATCAATCACCATGCGCACCATGGTTTTTACGGCTTCATTCCTCTCGTCAAATATATGAGACACAAGATCTGAATCGCGATCCAGCCCAAGGGTAAGCTGTGTTAAATCATTGGAACCTATTGAAAACCCGTCAAAGACATCACAGAAGGCATCTGCTGAAATTACGTTGCTTGGTATCTCGCACATAACATATACTTCAAGATTATTTTCACCCTGAACAAGGCCGAATTCCTTCATGACCTCAATTACCCTGCGTCCCTCTTCGGGAGTTCTGCAGAACGGGACCATTAATTTAATATTGGTAAGCCCCATGTCGTCACGGGCTTTCAACAGAGCCTTGCATTCAAGTTCAAATGCCGGCTTGTATTTTTCGTCATAGTATCTTGAGGCGCCCCGCCATCCGATCATTGGATTGCTTTCTACAGGTTCATACAGATTGCCACCAATCAGATTGGCATATTCGTTGGTTTTAAAATCAGACAAACGCACAATTACATCCTTGGGATAAAAACCAGCGCCGATCCGGCCGACTCCTTCGGCCAACTTATCGATAAAAAAGAGTTTTTTATCTTCGGGATAGGCGCTTGTCATGGATTCTATTTTTTTTATGATTTCTGTTAGTTCGGTGTTGCCTTTTTCGGCCTTGGCTTTGAGTTCATCAAAGTAATACAAAGCCAGTGGATGAATTCCGATATGTGAATTAATAATGAACTCTTCTCTGGCAAGCCCAACACCTTCATTTGGAATCTGGCATTGGGTAAAGGCTTTTTCCGGGATACCGACATTCATCATGATCTTTGTTCTGGTTGCGGGCACTGTATCAAGATCGATTTTATCTATTTCGAATTTTAAAAGCCCCTCATATATTTTTGCGGTTTCACCCTCAGCGCATGAAACAGTAACCTCTGTGCCGGATTTGATAACCTCCGATCCGTTCACAGTGCCTATCACGCACGGGATTCCAAGCTCACGGGAAATGATCGCCGCATGACATGTGCGGCCGCCACGGTTGGTGACGATAGCGCCGGCTATTTTCATTATCGGCTCCCAGTCAGGATCGGTCATGTCGGTAACCAGAACTTCTCCTTCCTTAAATTTATGTATCTGGGCTGCATCTTTAATAATATGAGCTTTGCCATGGCCGATCTTGGTTCCAACAGCCTGTCCGGTCGCAAGAACATTGCCGGTTTCCTTGAGCACATAGGTTTCTATAACCCTTTTTGCGCCCTGTGAATGAACGGTCTCCGGCCTTGCCTGGAGGATGAAAAGCTCGCCTGTGCCGACATCAACACCATTACCGTCTTTAGCCCATTCAATGTCCATGGCTTTTTTGTAATGATCTTCGATAATGCAGGCCCATTTGGCGAGCCGGATGATTTCATCATCATTTATTACATAACTTCCCTGCTCTTCAGGTGTGGTATCAATATTTTTGACCGGTTCCTCGCCGTCTCCGGATGTATTATATATCATCTTGATTTCTTTGCTTCCCACCCTTTTACCGACTATAGGACATTTGGCATCCTTTAAAGTTGGTTTAAATACATAATATTCATCAGGATTAACAGCTCCCTGTACTACGTTTTCTCCGAGCCCCCACGAAGCGGTAATAAAGACCGCATCCTTGAAACCGCTTTCTGTGTCAATGGAGAATATAACTCCGGAAGAGGCGGAATCGCTTCGGATCATCTTTTGAACTGCAATGGAAAGATATACGTCAAACTGGCCGAACCCCTTGTCGTGCCTGTAGGAAATAGCGCGGTTTGTGAACAGACTGGCAAAGCATTTTTTACAATTGTCAATCAAGTTGTCAGGTCCCTGAACATTAAGGAAAGTTTCCTGCTGGCCCGCAAATGATGCATCAGGCAGATCTTCTGCAGTAGCCGAGGATCGAACAGCCACAGATAGATTATCGCCGTATTCATCTTCCATTTTTTTGTATGCTTCAACAATAGCCTGCTTGAGATCATCCGGGAACTCAGCGGTGCGGATGATATTTCTGGCTTTTTCGCCACGTTTCTGGAGATTTTTCATGTCATGTGTGTCCAGTCCGGCCAGCGCATCTTTTATAGCATCTTCAATGCCTGCTGATTTAAGAAGGTATTGATATGCATATGCGGTGATTGCAAAGCCGTGCGGCACAGACACTCCCTTGGAAGTAAGTTTTTGATACATCTCTCCAAGTGAAGCATTTTTCCCGCCAACCATGGGAATATCCTTGATGGAAATATCGTCAAACCAGAGAATTAAAGCATTATCATGTTTTTCAGGCATATTTTTCCCCTTCACAGTTTCTTGTAACTGGAGACCTTTGCGAAACCATCCTTATCTGTCATTTCGACCGCAGGGAGAAATCTTAATAGGCTTGAATCATTAAGATTTCTCGTCGTTAGCACTCCTCGAAACGACAAAATTCAAAGGTCTCAACTGGTTAAACATTTACAAAAAATAAATATTGATGGTCTCGTAAAAAGTCTTGAAATCGTCATGCCGGACTTGATAAGCCTGCCCCGTACTTGATACGGGGGCATCCAGAACGCATTGAATTTACTGGATTCCGGCTTTCGCCGGAATGACGGAAAAGAGAACTTTTCGACTTTTTACGAATTCATCAATTATTAGGGTATCAGTTTATCTTATTCAATATTATTGTATCGTATCTATAACAATCAAGTTAAGTTTTTTCAACCTTTTTGGGAAAATTAAACAAAACGGGAACACATATAACCCTCCAGTTAAGTTAATGATAAAATACTGGAGAAATATGTCTGTTATGTCCGATAAAAAACCATTGGAATCTTAGGAATCTATGGAATCTATGGAACATCAGTTTATAAGTTTATATCATCAAGAAGTTAAATATTGATTTTCCTTTGCGATTTTTTCACCGTGTTTAAAAGACAAATTCACGGCGGGTTGAGATAATTTCAATCTGCTTTTACTTCCGATCATCCGCCCGAGATAGAATGGAGTGAGTTTTCAATTAAAAAGGCCTGCATCTTCTAAGCGTTATAGAAAATGCCTGACATGTTTTATGTAATCTGAAAGAATATTACAAATTTTTAGAACAGTTTTATTGCCGTCAAATTCATCAATTAATTTATCAGCAATTTTAGTCGAAACTTTTTCAAAAGTATATGCAATTTCCCCTATCACTTGTTTAAGATAGACAAATTTCAAATCGAGTTGGTCTGCCAGCCGCAGCCAGTGCCGCTCAACAACCCAGTCAAAACGGTTTTCCATGCCGATTTTCATTGCCATTTTCGAGGAAAGCTCAGGATAAACCTTGGTTGAAATCAAATCGTAAAAGGGCGCCAGGCGAATGCCGCCGCCACCAGTCCTGATAAATGATAAGTTTTTCCCATGGGCATCTGCATTGCCGATGAAACAATTGAATACTACCCATTTTATCAAGGATTGCTTGTCTGAAACAGGATTTATGCTATACGTTTGGATCAGACTTAAACAGTCGGTCAAGCTTGGTCCGCCTTCAGTTTCATGTTTTTGATCAGGCATACAGCCAAGCACTTGGCATAAGTCCTCCTGGTGAATTCGTGTAAAACTTCCGTCCTTTTTCTTTACCCTGTCATAGCGTTCCACTATGTATGCAATATGCTTTTCGCCCTTCCATATAAAAGACTTTGGGACAGGTAATCCAACTGCTTCGGCAAGCAACATGCAAAAGTATTCATTTTGAACCATATCCTCAAAATACAGATTTTGGGGCTTAAGAATATGGGAACTCGGCGCAATTCCAACCGGTAAATAAAACTTGTTGTTATTTATATAAACTGGAATTTTATTTTGAGCGCCTGCCAAAGAAAGACGCAACTCATCTTTTATAATCAAAATCGGCTTTACAGCATTTTCTTCCATGAGCTGCTCAACTTCCTGGTCCGGCAGCAACAAATATCCTTCTTTACCGCCCAGAGCAGCAACTTGCGGAAGAATAGAGACAGCTCCGGCACACTCACCGCCAATTGCTTCCAGTAGTTTGAAATCGTTTTGCTTTGAAATATGTTTAATTTTCGAAATTCGGGCTCTGATCTCACCCTCCGGCAACAAATTGCTGAAAAATGGCTTTGCGATATCATCAATGTAAGGCTCTTCTCGCAATGGCAAATAAAGAGATATAGGCATGGCATCAGGATAATTAATATAGTTCTTGTCATACTGGAAAACAAAGCGCCCTTTTTCATCCAGCCAAAGGTATCCAACAAACTCATCATGCAAATATACGGCTAACCTTGCCATAACCATCAAGACCTTTTACTAATACCGATAATGAAACCAAAACTTCTTAAAACTTTCATGATTTTATCAAAGTGCATGGTAGCTTTTCCGTTTTCCAGTTCGGACATAAAACGGGCGCCAACATTACAAAGCCCTGCAGCTTCAGCCTGTGTCATTCCCATTTCTTTACGCTTTTTACGAACCATCTGACCAATGGCTTTTAGATTATTAATTTCAATCCAGGTTTTCTTATTTTTTTGACTCAACGTTTTTGTGTCCACAATCTATCTCCCTGTTGTCCAAAAAATAACCGGTAAATCTTTCCGTTTACTATAGAATATTACCGATAGGGAATATTTTGATATTTCACACAGGAAAACGACAAGTTATTCCCGTTCGGTAACGAATAGCTCTGTTTAACCATTAAATCAACGATTATTTAGTGAACTGCTTGGGGATTCTATAACGCTCATTTTATATTCGCGCTGAGTATATTACCCCCACTCTTTAACAAGGTCATGTTTAATCTTCAAATGGTCGAGAACTCTGGCAATTACGGTATCAACAAGGTCGGAGATGGTTTTTGGATTGCAATAGAAAGAAGGGGAGGGGGGCATTATGGTAGCGCCTGCCTTGGCGGCCGTGTACATGTTTTTTAAATGAATAATGCTTAAAGGTGTCTCTCTTGGGAGCAGGATAAGCGGCCGCTTTTCCTTGAGGCTGACATCCGCTGCTCTGTGGATCAGGTTGTCCGCTACTCCCGATGCAATGGAGGCAAGTGTTTTCATTGAACAGGGAGCGATTACCATGCCGTCGTTTTTGAATGACCCGCTTGCAGGCGGAGCAAAAAAGTCATCCTGCTCATAGATATTTAAATCTGCATCATTGTGAATAACAACCCCTTTATCCTTTAAAAAAGACGAAAAGGATTCACCTGTGTAACCGGTTTCATGCTCAAGTACTTTATAACCGGTATTTGAAATAATTAAGTATATATTTACAGGATTATTTAAAAGCGCCTTTAACAGCCGGATACCATAAATCGATCCTGAAGCTCCGCATATTGCCACTATAATTTTTTTGTTCATATCCATTTCCTGACCAGTTCATCAGCCAATATGCCGACAAACAGGATTATCGAAATCGCGCTGTTAATATGGAAAAAAGCGATATTAACATTGCTGAGATCAAGGGGTTTAACAAGTTTATGCTCAATAATAAGCAGCAAGCCGATTACTATAATCGTCATTAGATATATTGTCTTCATGTCAAAGGCAATAAAGATCAAAAATAAAAATATAAAAGAAAAAACATGGGTAATGGAAGAGATTAAAAGTGCTTTGTGAATACCGAATCTGGCGGGTATGGAAAAAAGCCCTTCTTTTGTATCAAAGTCTATGTCCTGACAACCATAAAGGATGTCAAAGCCTGCGATATAGGTGAAAAGAGCCAGAGAAAGCAATGTGATGGGCAACGAGAAGGTGTTGGTAAGGGCTATCCATGCTCCTGTGGGCGCAAGCGATATCACAAATCCAAGATAAAAATGGGAAAGCCATGTAAATCTTTTTGTGTAGGAATAGGAAAACAGCACTGCAAGCACTGGAAAGGAAAGATAAAAGCAGATTTTGCCAAGCATTACGGCGGCAAAAATAAAAATAAGGGAAAATAAAGTTACAAATATCTTTGCGGAGAATAAAGAAAGCCTGCCTAAGGGTATTTCACGGTTTGATGTGCGCGGATTTTTTGCGTCGAGTCTTGCATCTGCAATCCTGTTAAAACCCATTGCAGCGGAGCGCGCCCCGACCATGGCGATAAGAATCCAGAAGAGCTGTGTCAGGCTGATCGGATATTGCCGGTGGGCAAGCACTATCGCTGAAAGAGCAAAAGGAAGGGCAAAAACAGTATGGTGAAATTTAATGGTTTTGCCGTATGCAAGAAACTGCTCCAAAGGCTTCATGATTTATCAAGCCCGATCCCGTTGATTTGTGTTCCGCAATAGGGACAGCAGCTGTTTTTCAGCACATTTTTGATTATGGAAAAGCCTAAACGGCCTATAAGAATCTTCCCGCAATTATAACAGAATGTGTTTTCCCCCTTATCGCCCGGCAGATTGCCGGTATAAACATATCTTAAGCCCGATTTTATGCCTGTTTCGCGGGCGTTTACAATTGATTCAACTGGCGTGGAAGGCCGGTCTTTAAGTCTGTATGTTGGATGAAACCGGCTTATATGCCATGGTGTGTCGGCGCCCAGAGAATCTGCTATAAATAAAGCCAGCTCTTTTAGCTCTTTTGCACCGTCATTTAATCCTGGAATAAGCAGGGTCGTGACCTCCACAAAGATGCCGAGTTTTTTCATAAGCTTTAAGGTTTCTTTAACAGGCTCAAGCTTGCTCCCGCACGTTTCTTTATAAAAACTTTTTGTAAAACCCTTTAAATCAACATTTGCTGCGTCAAGAAACGGGCTGATCATGTGCAGAGCTTGCGAGGTCATATAACCGTTTGTCACAAACACGTTTTTAATTCCCTTTTCGTAAGCGAGTTTTGCAGTGTCAAAAGCAAACTCAAAATAAACGGTAGGTTCGGTGTATGTATAAGCAATGCTTTTGCATTTCCCTTTTTCCGCTGCGTCAACTACATCTTTTGGTGATCGGAAATCACCCATTATCATTCCATCACGGTCTGAAGGCATTTGAGCAATATCCGCGTTCTGGCAAAACCTGCATTTAAAATTGCAACCTACGGTGGCTATGGAATATGATCTACTGCCAGGCATAAAATGAAACAGCGGCTTTTTTTCAATAGGATCTATGTGTCTGGCAATAAGTTTGCCATAAACCAGGCTTTCCAGAATTCCATCCCGGTTTTCACGCACACCGCATATCCCGCGCTTACCGTCTTTTATAATACAGCGATGGCTGCACAGGTTGCACTTTACCTTCTTTTCATCCAAGGGCTTATAAAGATATGCTTCCATAATTGCTGCTCCTTGTTATTTCTAACCTGCTGGTGTGTCGATTGTCTGCTTGACATCGTATCTGAGAGGAAGAGTTCTTGTTCTATAACGAGGGATAAGTGTGACAACCATACCCGCAAAAGCTCCGAAAGGACATTTTTGCAACAGACCAAGCTGTTCTATTCCGGATGCGATACTCCCACGTATTATAGGCAACCGGCATGTTGTTTTCCATGATATTGGAACATCTCCCAGAATAGTTCTGATAATTTGTTTCAGTTCCCATACACTGAAAAAATTTGCGCGATTATATACTGTTTTAAAAAACATTCCTTTAATGCGCCTTTGAATTCCTTTAATTGCATACCGGTTCAATACTCCGATAAATATTTTGTCTTTTGTAACCCTGCATGCTTCTTCAAGGGCTTTTTGAGGATTATCGACAAATTCCAGAGTGGTAACAAGGCATGCATAATTAAAGGAATTATCGTCAAACGGAAGGTTTTCGGCAAATCCACGATGAAGGTCTGCGCGATTGCCAAGATTTTTTGCTGCTATATCAAGCATATACGGTGAAGGATCGATTCCTGTTGCCTGAAGCCCCAATTCTATAAACGATAAAAGGTTTGCTCCGATTCCGCATCCTATATCGATAACCGAATCTCCGCGCACAGGCTTAAGCATATCAAGCATAAGGCGTTTTTCAAGATCGAAAACAAACCTGTTTTGCGGCTTATTAAACCATTGCTCGTAAGCTATTGCATCATGGAAACTAAAAACATAGCCCATAACCAGCCTCTGTTGAACCGCGATAGCGTGAGACCTTTGCAAAACGCCCCCTTTTGCCCAACTTCGGCGTCAGGCTCAAATTTTAAGCCTCAAAATACTCAATGTATTCCTACGTTTAAAATTTTCGCCTTTCTTGAACTTGAACAAAATTGAGCATTTTTCAAAGGTCTCAGCGTATGAAGTGAGTCGATATTAATTTTTTGTGTCAGACTAAAACGTTACTTTGGGCACTGCTTTTTCCGATTCTGGAATTTCATAGTATTCGGCTTTTGAGACATTCGCCAATATTGCAAAGAATCTTCCCAGAAAAGTTCGTATATATGTGTTTAAAATCTGAACGGATTCATTATATCTTTTTCGTTCCACGGCAATTCTGTTTTCAGTTCCTTCAAGGCTATCCTGGAGTTTAAGAAAGGATTGGTTTGCTTTAAGTTCCGGATATCTTTCCTGCAGAAGAAGAAGTCTTGACAACGTTCCTTCAAGCAGGTTGGAGCTATTGACCTTATCCTTTATATTTATTGCCTGAAAATATTTTGTTCTTGCCTGGGCAATATTTTCAAAAAGCTCTTTTTCATGTTTTGCATAACCCTTAACCGTTTCAATCAGATTCGGGATAAGGTCATACCGGCGTTTAAGCTGGTTTTCAACCTGAGCCCATTTGCCCTTGACATTTTCATCCATGGCAATGACTGTATTATAGCCTGTGATAATCTTTCCGATTACAAGAATACCGACCAGTAAAACAACCCCTGAAATTATGAGAATTGTTTTTAATGTTTTTGACATAAATTCCTCCAATGAAAATATTTTTTAGCCGTTACCAGCCACCTGAGGCGCCGCCGCCGCCAAACCCACCACCACCGCCTCCGAATCCCCCTCCGAATCCACTGCCGCCCCAATGGTCGCGTCTTCCACCCATGGAAGATAAAAGGAAAAACATAAGAAAAAGCCTTGGGTTTTTTATAAAAAAAATAAACATAATCACGAAAAACAGCAGCGATATTATTTTGCCCAAAGGGCCGAGAGGTTTAGTTTTGCCGGAGCTTTGGACAGAACCTTTTATTTCCGGCATTCCGGTTATCTTTACGCCGGAATCAGCGGCTATTTGATTTGCCAATGCAAGAGCTGTTACATATATACCTTTTGAATATTCTCCTTTACTGAAGAATGGCACGAGATAGCTGCGGCCCATGGTTCCTGCCAGACTGTCGGGTATGACGCCTTCAAGGCCGTATCCGACTTCGATCCTGTATTTTCTATCCTTAAGAGATATAAGAAGTAAAACGCCGTTGTCTTTTCCCTTTTGTCCGAGTTTCCATCGATCGTGAGCTGTTGTTATTGAAAAATTCTCGATAGATTCGCGTTCGAGGCTTTTAATTGTCAGGATGACAAACTGAGCCGTTGTTTTTTGCTCAAGTTCTCGAAGGTACTGATTAAGTTTATACTCGTAATCGTTATCAATTATATCTGCAAGGTCCACCACATAGTTTCCCGGTTTTTCCGGTATGATATCAGCATGTGAAAATGGTTGTGCCGGAAATAACAAGCACAGCACGAGTATGATCAGCGCCGGTTTAATCTTTAATTGCATTTGTAATATGCCCCAGTTTTTCGATGGCTTGATAGTACTCTTCGAATATCGTGTTGAGATTTTCGATGGAAAGTTTTGTTTTTTCCTTCTTTGCTTTTAATATTATTTTAAAGACATCTGTTTTGATACCGGACACATCCTGCAGAGTTGTCAGAACTTCTTTATTTTGTTTGGGAGGCTCTTTTCCAAAAAGAAGAATTAATCCTCTAAAGAGGGGAATATAACCGGAAAAGGAACTTATAAATCCTTCTGCTATCAGTTCTTTGCTCCCGGAAGAAGAAAGATAACCCTGCCTTAAACCGATTAATTTAACTTTTAATTCCCTTTCACACTGATGTCTGAGGTAGGATTTTTTGATTTCAAGATCATTAAAAACATCCTCTCCAAAAACGGTTTTATGAAGGATCTTTATGGTCAGAAATTCAATCGGGAAGACATCAAGGGAACTTGAGATATACTCAGAGGTCATAATAAGGGGAGATGAAATCTGTTTTTTGCCGAATTTTTTACCAAGTGGCGCAAAATCTTCGAGGAATTTCAAATCAAATTTTTTGAGGACAAGGATTGAATTGATATCCGAAGTCTTGGGATTGAAATCTTCGGTCAAAGCGCTGCCGACAATGTAAATCGAATGAATTTTATCCTTGTGATTGTTTAATACAACGTCGAGAAAAGGTTTAAATTTGGCCTCGGCATTGTCATCTACCCTTACTTCGTTCATATAGCCTCCCAACCCGGATATTTCATAAAAAATCAGTATCCATTGTCTTTTCCGTTTTTATCATCCTTAATAAAATAATTCATAATAATTGACATGTTCTACAAAATAAAATATCATAACAGTTATAGTGGGTCAATCAGAGATATGACTTGTATGTTTTCAAAACCCCATAATTCGATCTGGATTAAGCCTCTCTTCCAGTAAAAATTTCTAAATTCCGGCTTGTAAAGTATCATGTGCCCATAATAAGCATAATTCTTTGTAATTCCAGAAAGTCTTGATATTTTTTTCTAAAACAGACTAAATTTGATGGTCTCGTAAAAAGTCGAAAAGTTCTCTTTTCCGTCATTCCGGCGAAAGCCGGAATCCAGTAAATTCAATGCGTTCTGGATGCCCCCGTATCAAGTACGGGGCAGGCTTATCAAGTCCGGCATGACGATTTCAAGACTTTTTACGAATTCATAAAGTTTCGAACCCTTTTTATTTATCAAAAGATTGAAGATTCCCTGCCGCAAGCAGCGGGGAACACGCTCGCTTTTGTGGTTTAAACAGTAATAGCCAAAATAAGCTTTATAAAAGGAGGGCATGACTTATGGATAAAAAAATATTAGTGGCGTTTGATGATTCTGAGAACGCTATGCGGGCAGTGGAATTTATTGAGAAATTTTTTACTTCTGACAGTAAGGTAACGTTATTTAATGTAATAGAAGATACGGTTGCTTTATGTGAGATGAACAGTCCGGAATTAACCCCATATTTTAAATCTCAACAAAGTTCCTTTTGTATACTTGAAGATAAAAAAAAGAACCTTGTTGGAAGCGCACTCAAAAAAGCACGGGAAAAATTAATAGATGCCGGGTTTAAAGCAAAGAATGTAAACATAAAGACAAAAAGCAAAAAAAAGGGGGTTGCAAGGGATATTGTTAAAGAAGCTCAATCCGGTTATAATGCTATTGTTATGGGGAGAAGAGGGCTGTCCGGGATTAAGGATTTTATCCTTGGCAGTATTTCACAAAAAGTGTTCAACCTGGTTAAGGATATTTCCGTCCTTATCGTTAATTAGATATGTATAGCCGTATAATTAAAAGCATCGATATTGAAGAACCCTGTAGCAGGTACGGGGGATGTGCTCGCTGTTTTGTTAATTTTTTCGGAGGGATTAATATGAAAGCAAGAACAATCATGTCGATTATTGCAATAATTATCTTTACGTGTGCAACAGCAGTTGCAGTTGAAAACCAGGGCGCCAAAGACATTGCGCTTGACGGAGGCAAAAAAGGCAACGTTGATTTTCCTCATCATTTGCATCAGAACGCAACGGGCAGTTGTAATGCCTGTCATGACCTTTTTCCCAAAACCGCACGTCTTACCGGCATGGAATGTCTCAAAATGGAATGTTGTAATGCCTGTCATGACCTTTTTCCCAAAACCGCGGGAACAATAAAGGATTTCAAAG
>JASEIZ010000043.1:0-9435 GCA_030017395.1 Desulfobacterales bacterium
ATATTAATGTAATTATTCAGCCATCGACCTACTGTTGTGTTATGCGTGAAATATCGTATCAGACACTCGTCTTTCCCACGAAGGTGGGGATACAGTATTTCTGGCCACTTCGGAACTTCTTTATTTTATTGAGCAAAACAAATTGATGGTGACAAGGAGATTAGCATATGATTAAGGAAATTACCGCTCTGGAGCTTAACAACGAGCACTTCATTAATGACAAGGTAAAAGAGATCCGGCATGCTGTTGGAGACGGAATGGCGATCAATGCTCTATCTGGAGGCGTTGATTCATCTACGGTCACGATGTTAGGCCATAAGGCGCTTGGGAAACGACTTAAGACCGTTTTTATTGAAAACGGCCTCATGCGCGAGGGAGAATCAGAACATGTTACGGCTCTTTTTCACAAACTCGGTGTTACGGTTGAAGTGGTCGATGCACACAAAGAGTTCTTCGCTGCACTTAAGGGGGTTGCCGACCCGGAAGAAAAACGTGAGGCGATTACCCAGACCTTTTACCGAAACGTATTCGGGCGCATTATCAAGGAAAGTGGAGCAAAGCACCTTCTCCAGGGAACCATCCTGACAGATATCGATGAGACCGTCGCAGGGATAAAACGGCAGCATAATGTCTTTGAGCAGCTTGGGATCGATCCGCAAGAAGCTTTCGGATACCAAATCCTTGAGCCGCTCATTCAGCTTCGCAAGGACGGCGTCAGAAAGATCGGCAAAGCTCTCGGACTTCCATCTGAAATATTCGAGCGTATTCCGTTCCCGGGACCAGCCCTCTCGGCACGCGTGATAGGCAAGGTAACTCCTGAGCGCATCGAGACTGTCCGAAGGGCAACCGTCGTTGTCGAGCGATTACTCAAAGATACCGGTGCGTTTCAGTATATGGCGATTCTTCATGAAGACCGAGTAACAGGGATACGCGATGGTAAACGCGATTTTGGTCAGCAGATCGAGGTGCGCTGCTGGGACAGCATCGACGCGCGAACCGCAACCCCGACTAAACTTTCGTTCGAGATATTCGAGAAACTCGCCGGCGAGATTGTCCGCGATGTACCAGGCATCGTCAGCGTCACATACAACATAACATCGAAACCTCCTTCAACAATCGAAGCAGTTTAATGAACTACCCCGCAGCAAGCAGCGGGGAATAAAACCCCAAGGGATTTAAAGCAGGAGAAACCAACTGTTTTCACCACAAAGCACACAGAGACCACAAAGAAATAGAAGGATAAAAAAAATTGATTTACCTCTGTGATCTCTGTGGTAAATGTTTACAACCGCAGATAATTTGTTGCATAATACTGAAGTATTACAATGGAATTAATACTATGAAAAAAATATTGTGCCCGGGCTTTAAGGCTGCGGGTATTGCATGCGGGCTTAAAAAAAACGGCGAAAAGGACCTTGGGCTGATCTTTTCAACAGTTCCGGCAAATGTAGCCGGGGTATTTACAAAAAACAGGGTGCAGGGCGCACATATACTGCTTGACAGGGAGCGGATAAAGTCCGGCTTATGCAGGGCAGTTGTTGTTAACAGCGGCAATGCAAACTGCTGCACCGGCAAACAGGGAATTAACGATGCAAAAAACATGGCAATGCTTTGCGCATCTGAACTTGGAATTTCCGAAGAGCTGGTGCTTGCGGCTTCGACAGGGGTTATTGGCGAGCCCTTGCCGATAGAAAAGATTAAAAAAGCATCCCCCGGCCTTGTTAAAGCCCTTGCCGATGAAGGATTCGATGATTTTGCAAAAGCTATAATGACAACAGATACCGTGCCGAAAATAGTCTCGATCCAGAGAGATATTAAAGGCAAAATCTTTACAATAACCGGCATAGCCAAAGGTGCCGGCATGATATGCCCGAACATGGCCACAATGCTCTGTTTTATCTGCACTGACATTAAAGCTTCGCCCCAATTTCTACAAAAAACCCTTAATGATGCAACCAAGCAATCTTTTAACAGAATAACCATTGACGGCGATATGAGCACTAATGACACGGTCATTATTATGGCAAACGGTGCATCAGAAGCTGTTGTTCAAAGTTCCACAAAAAACAATTCATTTCAAAAAGCCCTTAATGAAGTCATGATCACCCTTGCAAAAAAGCTGATAAAAGATGGAGAGGGGGCGACAAAGCTGGTCGAAATTGTCGTAAAAGGAGCGCTGTCAGACACAGATGCCTATAAAATCGCCGACACTGTTGCAAATTCAAACCTTGTAAAGACCGCCTTTTTCGGAGAAGACGCAAATTGGGGAAGAATTGTTGCGGCAGCAGGCAGAGCCGATGTTCCTGTTAACCCTGATAAGATTGATATCTTCTTTGATGATATTATGATGGTTAAAAACGGTTTGGGATGCGGAAAAGCCGCTGAAGCAGCATCAACAAAGGTGCTTAAAAAACCTGAGTTTGCCGTGTTGATCGATCTCCATCAGGGAAAGGGTTTTTCTTCGGTTTTTACCTGCGATTTCTCCATTGATTATGTTAAAATAAATGCTGATTACAGGTCTTAAAACATGACATTGATGCGATTGCAAAAATTCCTCTCAATAGCGGGATTCTGTTCCAGAAGACATGGAGAAAAACATATAACCGATGGAGAGGTTAAGGTAAACGGCAAGATTGTAACAGAACTCGGCACAAAAATAGACCCAAAAAAGGATCGGGTAGAGGTTAAAGGAAAACATATAGAAGTTAAGCAGGATCTGGTTTATATAGCGCTGAATAAACCCAGAGGTTATGTCACAAGCTGCAAACAGTCGGGCAATAAGATTGTACTCGACCTTCTGGATATTTCCACGCGTGTTTATCCGGTTGGACGTCTTGATAAAGATTCAACAGGGCTTTTGCTTTTAACAAATGACGGGAGGCTGCATCACAGGCTTTCCCATCCTTCCTTTGATCACGAAAAAGAATATGAAGTAACAGTGGAAACCCCCTTAACCGACATGGCTCTCCTGAATATGGAGCAGGGTTTGCCGATAAAGGGGACAAAAACCAGACCCGCAGAAACAAAAAGAATTTCTCCAAAACGGTTTCGGATTGTGCTGAAAGAGGGTAAAAACAGACAGATACGCCGCATGGTTGGAAAAACAGGAAACAATGTCGCTCGCTTAAAAAGGATAAGAATCGCAAATATAAGGCTTGGAAAGCTTGCCGCTGGAACCTGGCGCTATCTGACTGAAAAAGAAAAAGATGCTCTCTTAAAAACAATGTAATTGTTCACGGTTAACAGTTTACAGTTAACGGTTGATGGCTTCGTAAAAAGTCAAAAAACGTCCTTTTTAGTCATTCCGGCGAAAGCCGGAATCCAGTTTATTCAAGTACTTACGAAGCCTCTGGACTCCGGTTTTCACCGGAGTGACGACTTTTTACGATTTCATCAAATATTTGATAGTTGTAAAAAGAATAATCGACAAAGGTGTTTTCTGAAAAAATTTTTAAGAAGTAAGATCAATATCAAACACGCTTCAATCATTACAAAAGCAATTAAAAAAACCGTGAACCGTGAACCGTGAACGGTTACAAGACGATAAGGGAAGGTTATTATGTTTGGCAGATTACCCTGGCAAGAATGATTTCACTTATTTTTTCGGCTGATATTCCAAAAAGGCTCCGCATATCAACCATCTCAATATATTTATCATCCCACACAACACTGCTTTCCTGCACAATATTCTTAATCCGTTCGTATTTGCCGCCAAGAGCTCTTATCTTTGTAGAGGTGGAAACTCTTTCCTTAAATGAGATGTGCAACAAAAGCAGATATTCAAGCATATTCGGAGTAGCATGAGAATCTGAAATAACAGGAATAATAATAATGCTGCGGTCATCACGCTTTCCTATGCCTATATAGATATTTCCTTCCCGCACAATAATTCTTTTGGTTCCTTTAAGAATTATATCTTTTTCCACGCGGGATGGAATGTCGCACAGCGTACCTTTCTTATCCATTATTTCTATTGTTGTTTCATCCGTGGGTTCGCCAAGAAGGTTCAGGCCGCTAATCTTGTAAAGGATGGATCCTTCAATGTCTGCAACAATATCCTGAAGGTTTTTCAGCACTACTATGTTTTTATTAATCAGTTGTGAAACATTTAGACGATTCGCTGTAAGGGCCTCAAATAATATGCCCTCTATTCTTTCGCTTATCCGGCTTGTTCCGACAGTAACTGTCTTTGCCTGGTGTTTGATCGCATCCACGGGACGCGCCATGCTGTTTATCGAATCTCCAAGGCACCTGAAAAGCTTGCTTAACATGTTAAGAGGGGTTCCTTTTATGCCAAAATCGAGTTCAAAATCCGATACCGGCAGCCTTCCGGACAAATACTTAAGCAAAAGAATCAAGTCAGATGCCGATTCAAAACCCATGGCATACGGAAAATTGTTTTGCAGTTTTTTTCTAAATTCAGCGTAAAACTGCGCAATTCTTTCTCTAAATGATTTTTCAAGTATTACTTCGTAAGCATCCATTCCTTTCGACGTGTGATCTTCTATCAGGTTTTGGATCTCTGTATTAAAATTATACATGAATCTTGAGCCTTCATTGATGGCAAGAGCAGCATAATAACCCCATATATGCCCAACCAGGGTGTTTACAATCGGCGCAATATGACTGCTTACTCTTGGAACATGGAAAACATCCTCAGCATAGCCATTAAATCGGTTTTCACCCTCATCCGCTATTACTACTGAAGTTGCCTTGTGCGACTGAAATATTGCGGCATCCTTCACTATATCGCCAAGCACACCCCCCCGTGTTCCTGCTGCACAAACAATAATAAGCGGTTCCGAGGAAAGATCGATGTGTTTTTTGTCCTCAACAAAATCAGATGAAATTGTCTTGTAACAAAGTTCGCTTAATTTTATTCTGATTTCATCGGCCGCTGCCTTGTTGTGACCACTGCCTACGGCTGCCCAGTGCGTTTTTTTCACGGCAAGCCTTTGTGCGGATATGCGGATTTGCTCCCTCATGGCAAGAATCTTTCTCATATATAAAGGAAGCTCTATCAATTGTTTTATTTCTTTTGTAACAAATGCGTCATCTCTGCGCCCTTTCAGAGAAGCAATATAAAGACCCAAAACAGCTCCGGCTACAATCTGTGAATAAAACGCCTTTGTTGAGGCAACAGACATCTCTATATCCCTGCCGGTGCTGGTGTACATCACTCCGTCCAGCTTGAATGTTATATCCGAATCCCTCCGGTTTACGATGCCAAGGGTATATGCTCCGCGCTGTTTCACCATATCTATGGCGCAATTTGTGTCTGTCGTTGTTCCTGACTGGGTTATGGCAACAACAAGAGTATCTTCCATGCTGACTGCATTATCATGATCATTAAGCTTAAACCCGCTCAGTTCGGATGCTTTCATGGCGTTGATAAGCAAAGACCGATCTTCCATGTAATAATTCAGTATATCGGCACAAACCATTGCTGCCACTCCTGCAGTACCCTGGCCCACGAAAAAGATCCGCCTTATTTTATTGTTTGCCAAAGCATTTTGTATTGATTGCGGCAACGCGCTTTCCTCAAGCATTATTTCATATTTTTTGCCTTCCTCGTCTTTTATCTTCCAGCGATTCTGAAGGGTTTTTTCCACAGAATCCGGAGACTCCATAATTTCTTTTAAAAAATAATGGGGAAAGGCTTGGCGATCTATGTCTCTTGATGTAATGTCACTGTGTTTTACGTCCTTTTCTTCAAGAATAATCCTTGTACCGTCATAAAACATCGCCTTTATACCGTCCAGACCGCCGGCAGAAGTCTGATCTAATATAACGATTTGACCGTTTGTCTTGCCGTTTGTGTTATCTGTCTCCTTTTCCCCGTTCATTTTAATATAATCAGTTGTTTCTTCAATAAATCCATATACCTCTGATGTGGGCATGTAGAAATCGTTTGCCATGCCTACGAATATGGTCTGTCCACTCCCCTTCTGCGCAAGAAAAAGCTTGCCCGGAGCAAGGTCTGTGTGCATGCATATGGCATGGGAACCCTCGAAATCACAGGCAGCGAGACGAAACGCTTCTTCCACTCCAAAACCCTGCTGAATATACCTGTCTATCCAGAGCGGTATAATCTTGGTGTCGGTTGTAATATCTTTATGTATTAAACCTACCTCGGATTCATATTTGCTTTTCAAATCCATATAATTGTCTATATCGCCGTTAAGACAGACATGGATTATGCCCCTTTCTCCCGCAGGGTTGTTTAAGGTTTTATTATCTACCGGATGACAGTTGGGCTCGCTGATAACTCCCATGGAAGCCCAGCGGGTATGCGACAAAACAGTATGGTATAGGTGGGGAAAAGATATCAGTGTCTGTAAAACCAGATCACCGGCAATCTGCCGACGCAAAAATTTAATATTATCTCCAAGATTGCCTATTTCAGCGGCAATTTTATATGTAAAAGCGATTGCTGCTTTCTCATTTCCTTCTGTGGTAACATTCTCGTTTATGCTGATACTGTTATTGATAAGAACCTTGTAATCAGATCGTACTTTAAGCCGGTCATATAAGCCTTCTTTGACAATTTTTTCATTAAAGCGCTTAAATTCGTCTGCTCCAAGAATAAACATCAAAGAAACACCCGCCGAGTCCCGTCCTCTTACCTCGAGACGATCTATGCTGTTTAAAACGGCATTTATTTTTTTATAGACGATGAAAGATTCGGCAGGAGGTTCGGCAACAACGGAAATCAACTCTTTTATTTTTTGTATATTTTCTGTTATCTCCTTTGTAATGCACCATTCAAAGTCCTTGAGGCTCTCGATGCTGCGGAACATAATATTTACCGAGCCGGAATCAAGGTATCCCATATTCTCTGCGAGCGCTTTTGATTCCGCATCAATTACAGATGAAAGCCGGGCGGCAAGCTTGGAAAGGCTGTTCTGAATCGATTTGTTTATAGCTATATCATAAAACAGATTCTGTCCCTTTAACGCTTTAACCAACTTTACCAGAGAGGCAATATGTTTTTCACCGCCAAGATAATCCGAAGCAAAAACCTGTTTGTCTTTTATGCAATTATTATAACCACAAGATTCAACCCTCTTAACCATCTCCTCCAGCATGGCCGTGTCAACGCAACCGCTTGCCTGTTTGCTGTTTTTAAAGGAAACAATCCCTGCTAATCCGCAAAAGAGGATGTTTTCACTGCACGGAAAAAAGACTATCGAATTGTCCGGAACACCGGCCGGATTTTTCCCAAAATGGACTTCAGCCAGAAGAAAATAAAGGGCTCTGCCATATACAGACCTGCAAAAACCGGATAATTTGTTTTTAAGTTTATTCACCAGGGTAGTTATTTACATCCTCCGGTATAGCTTTTTTATTTTATCTCTGGTCATTATTTCCTTCCAGCCTGCCCCCAAGGCATTCTCCCAGAGCGGTTCGAGAACAAGAGCAACATCGACCATTTTTTCAAGCTGATCCTTTTCAACGTCTGCAACAATGTTGCGCGGAAGGCAAACAGCATGTTTATCCGCCATCCTGCGAAACTCATTAACCCCGTCAGGATAATATTCATCAAGATAGTCAAAAACTATGCAGTTACCTATTCCGTGGTGAAGACCAAGCACAAAAGAAAGCCCGTATGAAAGCGCATGACATATTCCCACCTGAGAATAGGCAATGCTCATCCCTCCACAATATGAGGCCATCATCAGTTTGTCGTCGCTATCATCGCCGCCATCCAAAAAAACCTCTCTGCAAAGCTCTAAAGCCTTTTCACCATAAGCCTTGCTGAAAGCATTAAGATATGTGCCGTTTAACGATTCCACACAATGTATGTAAGTATCCATCCCTGTATAAAAACGCTGGTCAGCCGGCGCTCCTGCAACCAGCTCGGGATCAAGCACAATCTGGTCAAAAACCGTGTGGTCTGAATTTATTCCCAGCTTTTTTTCAGGACCTGAAAGAACTGTAGTGCGTGATACTTCGGCTCCTGTCCCTGAAAGGGTGGGAACGCCAACATGATAAACCGCTGGGTTTTTTATTAGGTCCCAACCCTGGTAATCTGCGGCAGAACCCGGATTTGTCAGCATCAGAGAAACCGCCTTGGCAAGATCCATGGCGCTTCCGCCGCCTATACCGACAACACCGTCCGGCGGTCTGTTTGAATATCCCTTAACACGCCGTGTAAGATCGTCAACATAAGCTGTTTTAGGCTCGTCATCAACATTAACCCATATTATAAAATCTTTGTTTTTTGTGGATATCCTTTTTGCCAGCCTGCTTTGCTTAAACACGTCATCGACTAAAAAAACAATAAAAGAATCGTCCTCGCTGCGTTTTTCAGCAAGAATATCATCAAGCTGGTCAAAGCAGCCCCTGCCGAAAACAACCCGTGAAACCATTTTGAAATTACGAAACATATAACCATCCCTTTAGAACTTCTTTATTGTGTTTTAATTACTTTAACAATTTTCTCTATCCGCTGCCCAAGCTCATCCTCTGTCCATGAAAGCTTTATCAGCATTGATATGGTTCTGCTCATTATTTGATCAGACTGGGAAAGATCTATTTTTTCATAGTCCGGACGATTTTCGAGCAGCTCTATGGGCAGTCTTGCCGCAGATTTCAACTTTTTCAAGTGATCCCATTGCTTTATATAATGCCAGTTGTTGGCATACCAGTAGAAACAGCCGTCAACGCCCGCTCTTCCCAGTTCGCCTGCGATCTTGCGAGCCTTTGATTCGTCCGGAAGAAAAAAGCAAAGAAAGGTAGCTGTATCCCCTTTTTCATCAGGTATTCTTCTAAAAGTGATCTCCGGGAACTCCGACATGGCATCTTTTATGGCTTTTTTATGCGCCCGCTGTTTTTTTAGGATATAATCCATCTTTCTTAACTGTGCCAATCCAACAGCCGCATTCAGCTCACTGATCCGAAAATTTGTTCCAAGAATCGGATGGCTTTCGAGCCCCCTGTCGCTGCCGATATGATCATGACCATGGTCTGAATAACCTTCAGCAATTATATAAAGCTCTTTATCGTCGGTTACTATTGCCCCGCCTTCGCCACACGTAATGGTTTTAACGGGATCAAAAGAAAAACAGCCCATTTGCCCGAATGTGCCTAACGCTTTTCCGTTAAAGGAGCCGCCAAGCGCTTGACAGGCATCTTCTATCAAAACCAGCTTTTTTTGGTCGCAAAGATATTTTATTTCATTAATACGAGCCATTGAACCGCACATGTGAACCGGCAATACAGCTTTTGTGCGCCGGGTAATAACCGCATTGACAGCATCGGGATTAAGACACAAGGTCTCGTCTATTTCAGCAAAAACCGGCACAGCGCCTGCTTCAAGCACAGCCTCTATGGTTGCTACAAATGTAAAGGGCGGGACAATAACTTCATCTCCAGCCCCCACTCCGCATGCAGACAGAGCTATGCTAAGCGCTGCCGTACCACTCGAACACA
>JASEIZ010000043.1:9445-12450 GCA_030017395.1 Desulfobacterales bacterium
CAAATGACAATATTGTGCTGCAGTCAGTTTTGACAGCTCTGCTTCAAATGCTTTCGCTTTCCAGTGCCCTTTTCGCGCCTGGTCAAAACCATAGCGGAATAATACGCCTGTATCGAGCACAGCCTGAACTTCTTTCCTTTCCTCGTCCCCAAATATTTCAAAACCCGGCATTCTAAATCCTCCCTTCAACCCACTGGTGTTCCAGGCTTAACATTTCTATCTGCGGTTACCAGGGAACAACCGTTATCATCAACCGCTGCCAGAACCATTCCGTTCGAAACTATTCCCATTATTTTAGCCGGCTTTAAATTTGCAACCACAATTACCTGTTTCCCGATCAGGTCTTCGGGTTTATAGCTTGCGGCAATACCTGCTACAAGTGTCCGTTTTTCTCCCAAATCAACCTCGAGCTTAAGCAGTTTTTTTGCCCTTGGAATCAACTCTGCGCTAAGTACTGTAGCCACCCTGAGATCAATTGCGCCGAATGCTTCCATGGGTATCTCGGTTTTTAAGACAGATAATAGATCTCCAGCAGCCGACTCCTTCTGTTCTGCAGCCTTATTTTTTTTCAGATCAATTCTGGGAAAAAGGGTAATACTTTTTGGAAGCTGCATGCCCGGCTTGATTATTTTCCATGCTTTAAGAATGTCGAGATTATTAAAGCGCCCTTTTTTAATCATATCCGGATCCATGCCAAGGTGCTTTTGCATGGCTGCTGAGGTGTCCGGCATGATCGGATAAACAAGACCTGCTATTACTCCAAGCCCGTTAAGAAGGTTTGAGATTACAACCTGCAACTGTTTTTGGCTGGATTTTTTCTTTGCAAGCACCCACGGCGATGTAACATCGACATATCTGTTCATCTTTGAGATTAATTCCCAAATTACCACGAGGGCTTTATGAAAAGCAAAATTTTCCATGGCCTGCTCATATTCAGAAATTGTGGATAGAGCTTCCGATTCAAGACCCAACTGAAATTCGTTTTCAACTTCCAGATCAACCTCAGGAACCATGCCTTTGAAATATTTATGGGCCATCGCAACAACTCTGGAAAACAGATTGCCAAGATCGTTTGCCAGGTCTGCATTAATTCGCTGAACCAGAGCCTCTTCGCTAAAATTAGAATCAAGCCCGAACACCATATCCCGCATCAAAAAAAATCTGAATGCATCAAGCCCGTAAACATTTTTTAGCTGGAGAGGTTCCACAACATTGCCTATACTTTTAGACATCTTGCTCTGATCAACATTCCAGTATCCATGAACATTAAGATGATTATACATTGGGATGCCGGCAGCCTTAAGCATGATAGGCCAATATATACCATGAGGCTTGAGAATGTCCTTGGCAATTATATGCTGGGCATATGGCCAAAATTTTTTAAACAGTTCTCCCTCAGGATATCCAAGAGCTGAAATATAGTTTAAAAGAGCATCAAACCATACATATGTAACATAATCTTTGTCAAACGGCAGGGTAATTCCCCATTTAAGCCGCTTTTTTGGGCGTGATATGCAAAGATCTTCAAGGGGTTCGCTTAAAAATGCCAGAACTTCATTTCTGTATCGTTCAGGTCGAATAAAACCGGAATGTTTCTTAATATGATCAACAAGCCAGTCCTGATAGCGGCTCATCTTGAAAAAGTAGTTAGACTCCTTAATGGGTTCCGGTTCGATAAGATGATCGGGACATTTTCCGTCAACCAGCTCACGTTCGGTAAAGAATCTTTCGCATCCAAAGCAGTAGAGCCCTTCATACTCGCTAAAATAGATATCGCCTGCGTCATAAATTTTCTGCAGCATCTGCTTCACAACAGTAATATGGGCTGGATCGGTAGTCCTGATAAAACAATCATATTTAATGTTAAGCTGGTGCCATAGCTCTTTGAACTCTTTACTTATTGTGTCCACATAGGCCTTGGGGCTTGTGTTCTTTTTTTTAGAAGCGCGTACTATTTTGTCCCCATGTTCATCTGTGCCTGTTAAAAACAGGGTTTCATTCTGCCGCATAAAATTAAACCGGCAAACAACATCGGCTGCAATAGTAGTATATGCATGCCCAAGGTGTGGCATTGCGTTTACATAATAAATAGGAGTTGTTATGTAAAAAGGTTCGGTCATTCTGTCTCCTGTTTCTTTATAATATCATTTAGCGGCAATTCTATTTCCTGACCATCATCAATAGATATTGTCAAGCGATCGCGTATTACGTTATGTCGTATCACCCTGCCCTGTCCCTTCGAGGTATCCACTGTTTTTCCAATCTTTGGAAACTTTTTCTTCAGTTGTTTGTATGTTTTATATTCATATGTAAGACAACACATAAGCCTGCCGCACAAACCGGAAATCTTCGTTGGGTTTAACGAGAGATTCTGGTCCTTTGCCATACGTATAGAAACCGGTTCAAACGTATTCATAAATAAGGAGCAACAGATTGGTCGTCCGCATCTTCCGACACCACCGGTCATCTTGGCTTGATTGCGTATCCCGACCTGTTTCATCTCAATCCTGACACCAAACTGGTTTACCAGCATTTTAACGAGTTCACGAAAGTCAACACGACCCTCGGCCGTAAAAAAAAAGGTCAGCTTGCTGCCGTCAAAGGAGCTTTCAACAACAAACAGGTTCATTTTCAACTTAAGATTATTGATGCATTGAATGCAGAATTCTATGGCCGATTTTTCTTTTTCAAGGTTTTTCTCTCGCTGCGCGAAATCTTTTTCATTGGCCAGACGAAATACCTTTTTAAGCGGCCTGTCCGACAATCGTTCACCACATGCTTCCGGAGGCACCGCAACCGTTCCAAAACAAAGGCCCTGCTCTGTTTCCACAATTACACAATCTCCGCCCTTAAGAACAAATGCGCCGCTGTCAAAATCGTAAACCTTGCCAAAAGAATTAATTTTTATTCCTACAACCTTTGCCATAATTACTCTTTAAATATAGGTAAGCGTTCACGGAACGTTGAAATTAGAAAATAGAAATTGGAAATTTGGCCTTCATGCT
>JASEIZ010000044.1 GCA_030017395.1 Desulfobacterales bacterium
CTGACGGATCTCCGGGACCACCGATTACATCAACAATTTCAAACCGATCGCCATTGATCAGTTTGACATGATCATTGTTTGGAAATATATGTTCTTTGCCATTAATTTTTATTTTAAAGGAGTCTATATGCGGGGTCAAAAATGGCCTTTTTGTAATTGATACGCTTTGAACCATCTTTTTTTTGTTTTTATTAATCGCTATATAAATGCTTCCGCATGAAAAGAAATCTTTTCTTGCAACAACTCGTGTAGGTTCAGTTATCACAATTTTTTTTCGCATATCGTGAAGAGTTCCATACCCGATAATATCTGCAGAAAGACCTCTCTCGTAATTAGCTTCCATGTGCGATATTAAAACAGTATCTCCGGAATTAATATTCAGAGTCTGCTGGTTTTTAACAACTATCGGCAAAGAATCATTTACCGAAATAATCAGATAATCAAGCACTGGTCTATCAAGATTCAGGCCCGGTGTCTCAGGAACAATTCCAAATTTTTCCATAAATGCATTAATTGCAAAATGATGATACCGCACCTTTGTTTGCAGCGGCAGCGATTTGCTGGTCTCAATCCCAAATGCCGGTATCCCGCGTTTATACAAAGCATAATAGGTTGCGGATTTACGTTGCTCCTTATGCAACGAGGTTTTTTCGATTGTTCTGTGATTGTTGAAAGAAAAGTAACAAGCGGGATCCTTTATACCCTGATTAATCTTCGCAACTACCGATCTTGCCATAGCGCCAAGATGAATGGTCTGCCCTGTTTCAGAATTTACATAAGACTCACAATCAGTAATAATCGATTGGCCATATCTTTTTGGATTTCTTTCAGGCCCCTCCCATTTGTCAGAATAAAAACCTGCTCCATCGTGCAGATTAAGCAGACAATCACTCTCATTAATCAATTTCTTTAAAATTTCAACGATCTTAGTTTCATAGTTGTTTTTATGGTCTTTTGCTGCAAACTTCCGATTCATATCATCGTTTATTTTACGGCGATTTAAAACAATGGACTGAAAATTAGCTCTCGGAACGACTATCAGATTCCCTTTGGCCAGACTGATATCTGCATAATGATCAACAGAAAGAAAACCTCCTGGTTCATCTCCCTGTATGCCACCTATAAGCAGAAGCGTTTTGCCGGGAATTTCACCGTAAATATTATACACATGGAGTTCATGGTCTGTACCCTCAAAAAATATTGTATGAATTCTTTTCTGTGCTGAAGCAATACCCGGCAGAAAAAAAACACTGCCAATTAAGAACGCAACAATTATGTTTCTAAAGCCAATGTAAAATCCGGTTTGTTTGTTTTTCTTAAACAATATTTTTACCATTAATATGTCGAGGATCTAAAAAATACTACAACACGGTAGATGAGACTTTCAAATAACTAAATCATAACCCTTTGATATGATTGACAAGTTATTTTCGGTTACAGTGTCGCGAAGCGGCATAATTTAGCTTTTTACGACGTCATCATGTTTGGTTTGAAACGGTTTCCTTAATCTCTACAGGAAAACTCTTTTCAAACAACAGTTCACCTGTTGTGGCAAATACAAATACCGTAGCTGTTTTAAATCGCTTTGGATCAGCTTCATTCCGTGCTTTAAATTTAATGATTTTGAAACGCAAGATTGAAAAATACTGCCCTTTTCTAAAGTCGGCTGGTTTCTCTGAAACCAGAGACGCCGATGGAAATGTCAGCCAGCTCTTTTGATCATCTTTGTTTTGTTTTAGTATTACAAATGCATGCCCTGAAACAGGTTGGTCGTTTTGAAAGGTATTTATTATTTTAAATTGAACATTCAATACATCGGTGTCTGGTTCGAATAAAATACTAAAATCCTCCATAGCGGTTTTCTGAAGCTTTTCAGGCACGGCAACACCTGTTTTTTCTTCGACATACTTCTTGTCAGGCAAAGAAGCTGTTTTATCAATCACTTTGGAATCAGGGGTTTCAACATAAGAGTTTGAATCCGGCAATATATCGGCATCTCTATTTTTAATCTTGGATTCAGCCACAACAAGACGCACAGCCAGCATATCCTTTTCATCACGCAAAGCCACAACCTCCTGACGTGAAATATTCAAAGCATTGCTCAAGTTCTTGTTGTCTTCTCTTGTGTTTTTGAAAACAATTAATAACCAAGAAAAAGAAACTATGGCAACAACCATTACAATTGCTGATGCAATCACCAGCTTTGGGGGGGTTTTTATCGATATTGTCTGCCCATGATCTCCTAAAAACAAAACACTCCAGGAACCAGCCCTTTTTGAGGGCTTCGGCAGTCTATATTCTTTTACAACTTTTGCCAGGTTTCTCGAAAGATCTTCCATCCGTCTTTTTCCTGTACTAATATAAGTTTTTTTATTCCCTTTGCTTGGAACGTACTCGACACATATGTCTGAATAAATGAAACTGTAGTTTTATTCCCTGATTTTTCAATAATTAGATTATCTCTTGAAACACGAATAAAATCATATTTGCTGTTCAATCTGTTTTTATAGTTAAGCCATGCTTTGAGATTCATTCCCTGGAAACAAAAATTGTTTGAATAACAACTTTCGTATCGCTTAATATCCTTCTCAGACCATGATTTCAACCACTTATCAACAAAGTTTGTAATTTCATGCTTATTTTCAAGCAATCTTTTCAGATTAAGGCCTGCCAAAATAAGAGAATTACTATTCTTTTGATTAATCGGGGTTTCATTAGATTCTTCGCCGACTATCCTGAAGTAATTTCCCATACTTACCAAATAAAGTTTTTTGCTTCCTGCATGTAATTCCTTGTCTGAGCATTTTACAAACTGATCAAACAAGACAACATAAATCCCATTATGCCTTAAAATCGATCTTCTTCTTACTTCAACAGATAGATTCAAATTAGATGCAGAATAAATCTTTTTAACTTTGTTCCACTCGGTCCACCAGGAAATATCAGGCAAATATTCAGGAGCATAATACTCCAGATATTCATGATAGGTGCCGTTTTCAAGCGCATTATTCCATTGTTTAAGAAAATTAAAGATAGAGTTCTTGATCTTACTCTTATCGTCAAAAGAAGCATATGAAAGATTGTTTACAATAACGATAGGGGTTTTATGCAAGACAATATATTTTTCCAGTCTATCAATATCCTGGTTTGCCAGTACAATACACCCATTTGAATCCCTTGCTTTTATAGGCTGGTTGGTTCCATGAAGCCAAATTGAATGGCCATTGCGACCTTCAACACGATCAAAAAAATTAGGGTAATTAATAGGAAAGGCCATGGTTCCATAGATTGACGAAAGATCTCTTTTTTTATATTTATTGGTGAAAAAGTAGAGCCCCTCAGGAGTTTTTTTGTCTCCGGAACGGAATTTTCTCCCGGCGACCTCGCCGGTTGAACATTTAAAGCGATACATTTCCTTAAAGGAATCACCATAATAATAAACAAGTAATTGCTGAGTACCCTTTTCAACCACCATCGCATATTTTGAACTGCTGTCATTATCAAATGAAATAAGCACATCCGGTACTTTCACCCGGCTTGGCTGATAGCTTGCGACAGCCTTCGGCCAAGTCTTCTTGTGCTGTGATGCTGAAACTCCGAAGCTAATTAACGGCAACATAACCAGTGCAAGCCATATATAAAATATCCGCATCTTGATATAAAGAGCCATCACCTTATTTTAAAAAAGCCTATAAGTTGTTCAATGCCACTGTAACCATATCCCCCTTGTCGGCCATAAAATAGCTCCTTGCGTTGCCGCAATTTACAGCTATTTCAAGATATCCTCTGCTGCCGATAATAGCAAGAGGGCTTTGTGGCAATACGCTTTCATATGTTTTTGATAATCCAACAATTTTCTTTTTGCCCATTCTGAACTCCAGTTTTTCTTTTTCGCAGAACCTGCAAAATTTATCAAGGCTTTTAGCATCTATATTCGTAATCAGGTTGCCGAACCCGTCAATAAATACAACTGCCCCCACAAGTTCGCCGCTGCTTGAAATAGAGGCACTCTTAATAAATAGTCTTTTTAAACCTGTTTTATCTATTGGAACGCCTAATGCTTTAATTTCAACCCCATTAGATAGGTGAGCGGCAACAGGAGCAAAAATATCTCTTCCATGAAAAGTTCGGCTCACAGATTCTAAAAAATAACGCGAGTCCTCAATACGAACAATTGAGCCAATATTAGGTTCATCCATTAAAAAGGTTAAAACTCCATTATCCGGTGCGAGAAAAATATGGCCTGTTACTTCAAGAGCGATTATTGCGCGCTCACTCCCAACCCCTGGATCTACAACGACGACATGAACTGTTCCTTCAGGAAAATATTTGAAAGAATGTTTTATTATATATGCAGTATGGATTAAGTCCTGAGGCTCGACACGGTGGGTAATATCAACGATAGTTGCGGCAGGGTTAATGGAAAGGATAACGCCCTTCATAACCCCGACATACTCATCATAAACACCAAAATCGGTAATAAGAGTAATTATTGACATGGTTTTATATCAGACTGATCACAAAATTAAAATATTTTTTTCTGAAAACTAAAACCAAGGTGCCTGTATGCCGATTCAGTAGCCTTTCTTCCTGAAGGGGTCCTTATAATCAGACCAATTTTAAGAAGATATGGCTCAACAACGTCAACGAGCGTATCTGCCTCTTCCTGAAGTGTTGCAGAAATCGCTTCAATGCCGACCGGACCGCCATGATAAAATTCGATTACTGTTTTAATGTATCGGCGATCAAGATTAGTCAGCCCTTTCTCATCAACTCCTTCCAAAGCCAGAGCCTCTTCAACTGTTTTCTTTGTAATTTTTCCATCTGCCCGGACCTGAACATAATCCCTTACACGTTTAAGAAGCCTGTTTATAATTCTTGGAGTTCCTCTGGATCTCTTTGCAAGCTCAATTGCGCCTTTATCATCAATACTAACTTTAAGTAATTCTGCGGAACGTCTGCCGATTTTTACAAGATCCTCTTTTCCATAAAAATCAAGGCTTCTTAATATACCGAATCTATCCCGCAAAGGGGCCGATAACAGCCCAACACGAGTAGTTGCGCCGACAAGGGTAAAAGCGTTTAGACGGTATCTATGACTACGGGCATAAGCTCCCTTATCAAACATAAAATCAACGGCAAAATCCTCCATTGCAGAATATAAAAATTCTTCCACCGTCTTCGGCATTCTGTGAATCTCGTCTATAAACAGGACATCCCCTTCTTCAAGGTGGGTCAGAATGCCTATCAGATCTCCGCCTTTTTCAAGCGCCGGCCCTGAAGTCACGGTAATATTGCTTCCCGTTTCATTGGCGATAATATAAGCCAAGGTAGTTTTGCCAAGGCCTGGAGGTCCATGGAAAAGGACATGATCTATCGGCTCCTTACGCTGCATAGCGGCTTCTATCGCGATTTTAAGAGTTTCAACTATCTCTGCCTGGCCAATATATTCCAAAAGCCTTCCCGGACGCAATGACATGATTTCCGGTTCCTGATCAACAGGCAAACCTGATTTAGAAAGAATGCTGTTTTTATCAAAAGAATGTATTGGTATTTTGCCTGCCATAATGTATTTGGCTTAAAGTTTGATATTTAGTAATTATTCAGCCACAGATTTACGCTGATTATCACTGATATTTTTTCTTTGCTCATTATAGACTTCATAAAAACTTCTTAAGAATAATATCTGTGATTTCTTTGTATTTAAATCTGCGTTCATCTGTGTGAATCTGTGGCTGCATAGTTACGATGTTTATTGGTTTTTTTCGCCGCGATATACTTCTTCAATAAGTTCTTCAGGACTTGATATGTTTATATTGCGTTTCATGGCTTCGGCAATCATTTGTTTCGCATCACCAGCCCTGTAACCGAGCTGACTGACAAGCACATCAAGCACCTGTCTTGAAAAGTCCCGCATAACAGTTATCTCTTCCCGCTTCTTTTCTGTTTCGCGGATTAATGCGAACTTATTCATCTTGCCTTCAAGCGTGGCGATGATTTTCTGCGCGGTTCTGTTCCCAATGCCTTTTAATCGCCTAAGCCCTGCAACATCTTTTGATTCAATAGCCCTGGCTATTTCACGAACAGGAAGGCTCAGGGCTTTAACCGCTTTCATCGGACCTATATCTTCAACAGAGATAAAATATTGAAAAAATTCTCTCTCTACTTCAAGATTAAAACCGATCAATACAGGCTTTGGTTGCCGTTCGGTTTGTTGATAATAAATATACAGAGAAACCTCATCACCTATAACCTTTGACTTAAAGCCGTCCATTACAAATGCAGGAAGCAAAACCTCATATCCTACCTGACCTGCAAGAAGCAGTATCCGCTCATCCTCTTTTTTCAGCAGCTTTCCTTCGATATAACCTATCATATAATTCGTCTCGGAATTTATAGGACTTGCTGTAATCACACATCTTTCAGTTGTACTTTTCTGTGCCGTCAATATTAAATGGTGATTGTGAACGAAGCGAACCAAGTTCTCCGTCTCTGTATCGAAAAAGACCTATAAGGGCTAAACCAATTGCATCAGAAGCATGGTACGGCCTAATGGGTGTCATCAAATTTAAAAAATGTCTGACCGCCCTTTCAAGCTGTATTTTACTGGCATTGCCGTTGCCAGTCAAAATCTGCTTGGCTTCGCGAACCTGTACTTCCACAACAGGAAGATCAAGTTGGTTCCCTGCGAGAAGAATTACACCTGTCACCTTGCCCAAAGTTATGCCGGACTTGGGATATTTCTGAAGAGAAAATATATCCTCTACAACCATAAGATCCGGCTTTTCATCTTTTAAAATAATAAGAAGCCTTGAAAAGATTTTGTTGAGTCGACTTGGCAATGAAATATTTTTTGAAGTAGTTATACTTCCATAGGAATAAGCTTCAACCTTAAGCTCCGTCCCTTTGACAATGCCGATGCCGGTTGATGACAGGCCTGGATCTATGCCGATGGTCTTAATAGCTCTATTTTTTATTTAAACCCCTTTAATTTTTTCCTTGCTATATCTGCTTCGTTTGATTTCGGATGTTTTAAAATCAATTCGTTTAAAACAAGACGGGCGTTTGCCTTTTCTCCGAGATTTAAAAAGGCAAGCCCCTGCTTCAAAAATGAAGCCGGCACTTTATTGCCTTTCGGATATTTTTCTATCACTTTCTGGTATTCCAATATCGCTTTCTCGTACCATTTTTCACGATAGTATATTTCACCAATCCAAAATTGTGCGTTATCGACATGCCGAGAGTTTGGATACTGCTTCAATATTTTTTGAAACTCCTCACGAGCGGCTTCAAGATCATCACGATCAAACGCCTGTTTGGCTGACGTGTAAATTTCATCTTCTGAAAGCTGTTTTTCGGTTTTTCCAACAGTCTTGATTTTTGCATCAAGGCTTGAAGGCTCTAAATTAAGATATTTCTGTATATTTACAATGCAATCATGATTTAAAGCCGATCTTTCTTCAAGTTTACCTAAAATATCTTTCTTCTTTGCTTCCACATCTTCAAGAACCGCTATTTTTCGTTTTAACAGGTATTCGGCCTCTTCAAGTTTTCCGTTTAATATCCGTATCTCCTCTCTGAGTCCGTCTAACACTACATAGATATCTGCAGACCTGGTTCTATTGTAACGATCCTTTTCTTCCTGTTTTTTTATGGATTCCTGCGTCAGGGATTTAAGCTGAGCCTTATCCTTCTCCAGTTCGATATTGCGCTGTTCAAGAACAGCCATACGATCATAGAGCGCTATAACATCCTGCTGCATGGCGCATCCGCACAAAACAGCAAAACAGGCAATAAATAAAACAATAATTTTCATAGCAAACACATTAAAATCCTAATTGAGCTTCAGCTCAATTAGGATTTTGATTTATTCTATTTCAAAATGGGCTCGCCTGTTTTTTGCCCAGGCAACTTCATCGTGCCCGGAATCTACAGGACGTTCTTCACCATAGCTTACAGTTGTCAACCGGGAACCGGCAATGCCGAGATTGATCAG
This sequence comes from Desulfobacterales bacterium, assembly GCA_030017395.1. GTDB lineage: Bacteria > Desulfobacterota > Desulfobacteria > Desulfobacterales > ETH-SRB1 > Desulfaltia. The sequence goes on from JASEIZ010000044.1 coordinate 7,997, forward strand.
GTAGTTTCTTGCGCTTTCAGCCCTCCTGTCTCCAAGGGCAAGGTTATACTCATTGGTGCCGCGTTCATCACAATGCCCCTCAATAATAACGGATACGTTAGGATTATTCGACAGCCAGTCCGCTTTTTTCTGTAAAACCTGCTGGGCCACGGGAAGAAGATTATACTTGTCAAAGTCAAAATAAATATTTTCATTAATGAACATATTCCTGGCAGCCATCTTCTCACGCGCCGCCTGCTCCTCTTTCAGGCGCTGCTCCTCAATAGCCCGCTGCCTTGCCAACTCTTCTTGCTCCGCTTTTTTAGCTGCTTCAGCGGCAGCCTTTTTTGCCGCTTCATCCTCGGCCGACACAACCTCGGCGGAATCGGGCTTAACAGCCTTTTTGGCGCATGAAGCAATACACAGTACTCCTGGAATTACCAGCAATAAAACCAAACTTATCCATAATTTTTTTCGCATTTTTCCCTCCTTATATTATAAATCTGCCGTATTTTAATTGCTTACCGTTCATGGCGACCATCTCGGATTTGTTTGCTCACCAGGCAGGGAAAGCAAACATCTCTGATCTGTACCATAAGCGTTCATAACATAAATTTTATAAGAACCCTCTCTGTTAGAGCTAAAAACAATAAGGCTTCCGTCCGGAGACCATGAAGGAGACTCATTATTCCCCTCATTAAAGGTCAATCGAAGCGGATCATTACCGTCAATACCAATTACATAAATATTAAACGCTCCGTTTTCTGCGCCACAATAAGCTATCTTGTCTCCATTTGGAGACCAGCTTGGCGATGTGTTGTATCGACCATGGAAAGTCAATCTTTCTACCTTGCCAGAGTCAATATCCTTGATATAAATCTGTGGCGTTCCAGACCTGTTCGATACAAAGGCCATTTTTTTACCGTCTGGAGACCATGAAGGAGATACATCGATCCCTAAATTACTGGTTAATTTCTTAATAATTTTACCGGTTCCAGTCAACATATAAATTTCCGGATCACCTGAAAATGAAAGTGTTGCAGCCAATGCAAATTTACCCGGAATCCAGGCAGGTGTAATATTAATACCTTCTTTTTCGACCACAAAGCCGCGTTTTTCTTCTAAATGCTCTATATAAAGACCAGGTCTGCCCTTTTTGTAAGCAGTATAAGCAATCCATTTCCCGTTACACGACCATGCCGGAGAAAGGGTAATGTTTCTATTGTGAGTTCTTTGGATCGGATTGTAACCGTCAAATGCGCATATATATATCTCCTTATTCCCTGATCCCGTTGATACAAAAGCTATTTTACTGTCAAAAATACCCCTTTTGCCGGTTAAGCAATAAATAACATCGCTGCAAAAACGATGTATCATTTTCCTTTGATCACTTATAAATCCCTTGTATCTTTTACCAACAAGCAATTTTGATTTAAAAGTATCATATAATCTGAGCTCTATGACAACCATATTATCCTTAACCTCAAGATATCCGGTTATCAAAAGTTCGGCGCCGACACTTGTCCAGTTTTGAAAATTAATGTTTAAAGGGATTGTATCCGATTGTTCAGAATCAACAAGAAATGCACCCCTGTCAAGCATTTTGAAATAGCCTGTAAATTCCAAGGTTTCAGAGAGCAGATTAGAAGTCTTGGCAGATAAAAGTTTTTCAGACAGGCTTTTATCCATGGTTTTAAACAATGGAATCGCAACCGGTATTTTTTTCAGGAAAGGATTATTTATATCAATATAATCATGTTCGGCGCGGCAAAAAGCCGGATTGGTCAAAAAACATACCATTGCAAGCAAGAAAATCATATAAGCAGGGCATAACCGCAGCATGTTAACAAACCAGGATAACATACAAGTCTTACAGCATTTTGAATAGGGTGTTAAATCAAATATAGGCATTGAACAACCATTAATATCGACTGTCATACATTTATAAACAAGCCATTAACGCAAGCCCGATGGAGTAAAAATCAGACCAAGATTATAATGCGGATGCAAATATTCTTTTGGAAGCATGGGAAGCGGATTCGATTTCATAACAGCCTTATAAGCGGATTCATCAAAATATGTATCGCCTGACTTTTTTTCAAACCAAACATCTTTAATTTCGCCGTTTTGCATAATTCTAATCACCACCACAGCCACCAAATCAGTACGCCTGCCAGCCAACTGTATTGAAAAAGCCCAGTTTTTCTCAATACAATATGAAATTTGTGCTCTATATATATCCATTAGTTCGAGCTCTCTTTTCCCGACAGCGCCATGGCCGCCCTGTGCCCCGGTAGAAAGTGACATAGCTCCGGCTCCTAGTTGAAATTTCTGACCGCTTGTCGCCACTTTGTTTTTTAAATGGTCAATTGCTTCAGCAATAGGATTAGGCCTTGACGTTTCAATCTTCTCTTCGATCCTCGCAACAGCGCTTTTTACAACCCTGGAAGATTTAAAGGTCTCTTTCTTAAGCGATTTTTTTAGCGTCCTTCTCTTAGGGGCAACAGAAACGGCTTCTGAGGTGTCTTGATCCGCTTTTGCGTCTATTTTAGATGAAATCTTGGAAACCTCTGGCATTGCAATTTTCTTTTCCAACTCAAAACCAGTTAGCCTGCCGGCGCCCGGATCTTTTTCCCAGCCAGGCAATGTAACCATGCTCACATTTATAACAGAAGGTGAAAAATGTTTATATGGCTTTGGGCCCGGCACAAAAATCAAAGCTCCCAAAAAAATCATATGTAACATTGCAGAAGCAGCAAAAGTAAAAAACAGGGTGCGCGGCTCTTCCTCCATCATATAAAACAAACAAGCAGGATGATTTAAATTTTCTTTCATTTGCCATTAGCTTCTTTTTTGTTCTCAGCAACAATAGGCTCTGTCACCATACCAACCTTATCAATCCCGGCCCCTTTTATCTCCGACATAACACGAACTACTATCCCATAAGGAATGCCTTTGTCAGCCCGAAGATATATTTCACGGTCGATACGGCCCTCAAAAATTTTTATAAGTTTTTCTTTAAGAAAATCAAGCGTTACATTGTAATCATTAATATATACCAGATTATTACTATCGATAGTAATAACAATATGATCTTCTTTAGAAGAAAGAGGTTCTGAAGTTGTTTTCGGCAAAGAAACATCTACTCCCTGCATCATCATCGGTGCGGTTACCATAAAAATGATCAATAGCACGAGCATAACATCAACAAACGGTGTCACATTTATATCAGACATAAGCTTATTGTGGTCGCCGGATGTCATTTGTCTCTCTCCTTTTCACTTAATATGTCCCGTTCAATAATATTAAGAAAATCTGCGGAAAAACTTTGCAGTTCGGTTTCAATAACTCTTATTTTCTGCATAAAGTAATTAAAAGCAATAACAGCAGGTATTGCCACCGCCAAACCTGCCGCTGTTGCAATGAGCGCCTCGGAAATTCCAGGAGCTACAACAGCCAGGCTGGCTGAACCTTTAAGCCCGATACCATGAAAAGAATTCATGATGCCCCACACTGTGCCGAACAAACCAATAAAAGGGGTTGTATTCCCTGTTGTGGCAAGAAAAGGAACAAGATGGGTCATCCGGGTTGTTTCTGTATTAATTGCCCGCCGTAAAGCTCTCTTGAGATTGTCTATGCTTGCGAACTTGGCATTCAATGATGCGGTTTCAGCCTCAGATGATCGTTGAGATTGAGATGTTGCTGAAAAACTTGACTGGCTTAGTTTTTTAAGCTCGGAATATCCTACACGAAAGATTCTTGCGACAGGGCTTCCATGAAGATGTTTGGCCTTTGCAAAAGCATCGGAAAGATCCCTGCTTTTCCAGAAAAAATCTGTGAAATATGCTGACTCTTTAAATGACTTTTTGATATATCGATATTTAATTATTATAATAGTCCATGATGTAATGGAAAAAAAAAGCAGGACAAGCAAAACAAACTGCACCATAAGACAGGCATTAAATATCATGTGGATCAAATCAGTCTGGATCATAAAAACAGCTCCGGTTGATTAATTTAATATAAATTACTTCCTAAATTCGCCTAACATGTTGATAGCAAAAACTAAATTCAAACTCAAATAATTTTAATGGCTCATTTAAGGTTGACAAGCTCGTAAAAAGTCTC
>JASEIZ010000045.1 GCA_030017395.1 Desulfobacterales bacterium
ACTCAACAACATTTCCTGCTTGTTTTTTCCTAATATAATGCCAGGGAACCCTCCCCACTTCATATATTTATCAAACATCCGCCTAATTGTTGCCTTTTGCTCCAGCAAGTCAAGCCGATCATTTATCAAAATCCCATTAAATGAAAGGAATTCGCTGAAACTGAGCGGATATATTGTGAGATCTAAATGCCGCCCTGTAAGAAGAGTTCCCAGCTCCTTACTAAGAAGCTTTGAAGAAGACCCTGTTAAGTATATTTCATGTTTTTGCTGATCCACTAAAAAACGAACAAATTTTTCCCAGTTTTTAATGTTTTGTATTTCATCAAGAAAAATATGAATTTTTCCTTCCGGTTTTAGAATCATTTTATAGGCATCAAACAGCTTTGACATAAAAATCGGGTTCAATTCACCATAGAACCTGGGGTCCTCAAAATTAACATATAGTGTGTTTTCTCTGGGAATCCCCTTTTTAATCAGTCTTTCGATCAACTGATTCATGATGGTAGATTTCCCGCTCCGACGTGGCCCCACAATAGTCACAGCCATGCCTGGCTGCGCAAGATTTGACAACTTCTCAAGGTAATAGTTTCGTATAATTCCAGTCTTTTGGTTTTGTTTCCAAAAATTCGATTCAATCAATATTTCGATAATTTGTTCAGCAGTCAGACTCATTGATTTAACCATCCTATCGGTTATTATTGTATATTAATAGCCGATAGGCCTATTTAATAGTAATGTCAAATTATTTCTTGCACCCCACAACTCTTTTCACCGCTATGACACCGACTTGCCAATGCCCCAGTAGTCCGGTATTTCGAAATTGACTGAGAAAGTTCCGAGGAAGCCGAACATAGGAAGCTGAATTAGCACAATCATTCTGTTAATCCATATCAATATACAATCTCAATCCGGTTTTTGTCCATGGCTATGCCGTATCTGGTATTGGGACGTGTTCCCGTTGATAAAATCTCGAGATTTTTTAATGCATACAGTCCAAAACTGGACATAAGGTCTGTTTTTATCCTGCTTTTGTATGTATTGAAATTATCTGAATCCAGCTTAACGATTCCTGTGTTACTCATTTCTTCGATTGGCCTGGGTCCGCAGATCTTGCAGTACAATTCGGTTATCTGATTCTGCTTTTCGAAAACTGTCTGGATGTCGATAAAACAGTCAATGCAGTTTCCGCATTCATCAATCTTCTTTGTGCAGTTTTTTTTCTGCATGGCAAAAAAGGCATACAGAGCCAGACGCGCAGGCATCATATCGCACTCTGCTTTTTTATAGATAATCTTTTTTGATATAAGATTTACTGTAAGGTTTGACCTTTTCTCCTTAATGATGGAAAGCATCAGGGTGGCCGGATCCATGGGTTCAGCCAGCAAATCCGGGGCCAGATTGTCACGAATGGAAACAAAGGGAACAGGTATGAGGTTGATCTGTGCAAACCTGGTTTCTTTTAAAAAGGGATGGCCCTGCATGTCGGCAAGTTCAATCTGCTGCGACTTTTTGGGCGGGTAGTAAAAGTTCCGGGTGCTTTCAAATTCAGGTGAGACCAGAACATGATATAGACGATCCTGGGGCCGGCCGTACATTTGAGCCGCCAAAGTCAGGCAGGAACTCATGGTTTTTCGGCCCCCGGCAATGGAAAAGAAAACAGCCGTGTCAGGGTTATTTGTGAAATGAAATGTCAAATCAAGGCATTTTTTTAAAAGTTTTTCATTATCAGCCTCACTGATAATATCCGGAATTTCGTTTCCATGTGAATCTTTAATCACATGAATGTTCTTGTAAGAAAAATCAATACTTGCTGAATCAATATTATATTCATTCAAATAGCGATAGAAATATCCCCTGCCGTTATCAGTCAGTTCCGCATAAATTTTTTCCTTTCCGGTTCTCGTGGTAATAATATGGATTGCATCTATGCTCTGACTGTTTTGATGTAAAGCATAAAGTGTTTCTGTAATAACCTGAGGGCTTAGCCCTGTTACTGCCAGCAGAATGTTTTTCATGAAATTATCTCGGCTTTAATCTTTCCCAGACCAAATGAGGTTTGTTTTCCCAGATGAACTTTCTCACAAAATTGGATAAAAGGCATAAATGCGCCTATTTCTCCCTCATAGACTATTGATCCGACAATGCCGCCCATAAGCATTGCTTTGTCCTGTCGAAATGAATACCTGCGCCAGTCAAACCACTCAAGTGAATCATTTACTATGTTGACGGTTTCCGCCTGTTTTACAAGCTCCCTGTAATCCAGAGAAGGCTCACCGCTGCCATAAGTATTAAAAAGGGATGAAATGCGTCTCAGTACAGCTCTTACAAGCACGTGAAAAGGAAGATCAGCTTTAAGCTTGTTTTCAAATTTTATTCTAAGAGGTGTTTCAAGGATAAGACGGAGACAAAAGCTGCCTTTTGGATAATCACTGGTTTTTGTGAGAGATAAGCTTGCTGGAAAATCTATTTTATTTATTTTCTGGTCGGTATTTGAGTAAATGATATGGTTATCTGATATTACCTTTTTAAGGATAAATTTTCCGCGTTTTCCATTGTTTTTTTTACCGATACCGATTTTTCCCATTTGATCAAAGGCATAAATGAAATATGGAAGATTATCGTTTGTTTTGCCGAAAAGTAACAGGTTGAAATCAAAGGATGATCCCTGCTCAAAGTGAGTTTCTGTGGTTAAGGGCGGTTCAATAACATAAGGGTGCGGCGGGGAGGCTACCTTTGAACCAGCAGGCAATTGAAGGGCATCGGAAGTCTCAAAGACAAGAGCATAGACGCATCTTTGTTTTAACAGGCACTGGCTGCATTCCTGCCTTTTTAAGGCGCATACAACCTTTTTCAATGCGCGGCCGAAAACACCCCTGAATGTGGATCCCTTGTAAAATGGAAGCAAAGCTTCATTCTCAAGGCGGCAAAGGAACTGATATTTTCCATAAAGCATGATTGCTCCTTGCGTTCGTATAGATATCTTTATATCTTTTAAGTTATTATGCAAGAATTTTCTACCGGATATCAGTTGGGTTTGTAAAGAGAAGCAACATTGCAGGGGAGGTTTGAACTGTAAATCATATGAGCGCAGGCTTTTGCTCTTTGGATAGTTGCTGTCAAGGGCTTTCGGTTAAAATATGTGATAATCGTCACTTTATTCGGACGTAAAGTGTGTCTTGTTGCACAAAACAAGCCGGAATAAAACGAGTTTCTGGTATGGTAAGGGTTTTAAATGTAAAACTGCTGAAAGTATGATATTGACTTAATATGCCTTTTTGATAAACAAATAAAATCTTTTTGGTTTTGGTCCGGTATCTTTTTTAAAAAAAAGGAAAAAAACATGCTTAATCTGACATCTGTTGATCTGAAAAAAGTAAAAACGGAAACACTTATTATACCTGTTTGCGAAGATAAAACAATTCATGATAACCAAGCGATATCCTTGCTTATTAAAAAAGCAAAGCAGCTCAAGGAATTTACGGGCAAAAAGAATGATGAAGTAATCTTTTACGATCTTGAAGAAATAAAAGCAAAAAGGGTGATGTTTCTTGGACTTGGAAAACTTGAAAAAATCGACCCCGAAGCATTGCGGGCGTTTGCGGGCAGAGCAGTAAAAAAATGCATGAAAACAAATCTTTCCGAAGTCCTTTTAGCCGTTCCCTGCGGCAAAAACATGAAAACAGAGATCGCATCAGCGCTTGAGGCCATGATGGAGGGGGCATTTCTTGGGAATCATATTTTTGACAAATATAAAAAGGAAAAAAAGCTTAAACCATTAAAAAAAATCTACCTCCTTGTAAAAGATGATATGGTAAAAAAATATGATCTGTTACCGGCGCGTGTTGAGACTGTTTGCGCTGGGACCATCCTGGCCAGGGAATGGGTAAGCACCCCTTCCAACGATAAAAAACCTGAGCAGTTTACAAAATCGATTGTAACTTTAGCTGAGAGAGAAAAACTCAAAGTAAGTGTTCTTAATGAAAAAGAGCTGAAACAGAAAAAGTTTGGAGCAATGCTTGCTGTCGGAGCAGGCAGTAACAGCAAAGCAAGGATGGTTGCTTTGGAATACAGCCCCAAAGACGCCAAGAACACCATCGCTCTTGTGGGCAAGGGAGTTACTTTTGATTCCGGAGGCATAAACTTAAAAACCCCAGGCTCTATGGAAGACATGAAGACAGACATGTCCGGCGCTGCTGCCGTTGCAGCCACCCTTATTACTGCCGCAAAGCTTAAATTAAATGTTAAAGTCGTAGGGGTAATTCCAATCGTTGAAAATATGCCGTCGGGCAGCGCCTCCCGTCCGGGAGACGTCGTGAAAAGCTATGACGGCAAAACAGTTGAAATAGGAAATACAGATGCCGAAGGCAGGCTGATATTAATAGATGCGCTCTCCTTTTGTATAAAAAAATATAAACCTCATACCATTATCGATATTGCGACATTAACCGGAGCATGTGTCATAGCATTAGGAGAAAAAATCGCAGGGGTGTTCTCTTTTGACGACGAACTGGCAAAAGCCATAGAATTATCCGGCAAAAAAACTCATGAACGCTGCTGGAGACTGCCTATGCCCGATGATTACAAAAAGCTTCTCAAGAGCGATTTGGCAGACATAAATAATATAAGCAGCTCGCGCTGGGGCGGCGCTATTACGGGCGCCCTTTTCCTTTCGGAGTTTGCCGGAGACGCCAGATGGGCTCACATCGATATTGCTGGACCGGCTTCTATCAAAAAAGGGCATGAATACTGCGGCGCGGGCGGAACCGGATTTGGCGTGCGGCTCTTTTGCGATTTGCTGGACAAACTGTAAAACTGATGCAAGCCGTTATATTTGCAAATGGGATTGTTGATGATGCTGGATTCGTCTTCAGCGGAAATGATTTAATCATTGCTGCGGACGGCGGGCTGCATCACTGCCGGAGCCTTGGAATAACCCCCGATGTAGTAATAGGAGATATTGACTCTCTTACCGAAGATGACATAAATGGCTTGCAAATCGCAGGGGTAGAGATAATACGTTACCCGGAAAAAAAGGATCAAACCGATCTGGAGTTGGCTTTAAAGCTTGCTGTTGACCGCGGAGCCGATGAAATCGTTGTGTTCGGCGCCATGGGCGGCCGCTGGGATATGAGTATCGCAAACATTTTGCTTCCGGCGGAAAAAAACCTGGCCAATGCAGCCATCCGTATTGTGGATAGATGCCATGAAATCATGCTGCTGCGGTCTGGAAAAAAGATAATATTCCATGGGGAAAAGGGAGATATCCTCTCTTTGATTCCTCTTGACCGTGACACACTGGGTATAACCACTACCGGACTGGAATATCCCCTGAAGGACGATATGTTAAAATTGGGCTCGAGCCGTGGAGTCAGCAACGTATTTATCGAAAATTCGGCCACGGTATTTCTCAAACAGGGCATGCTGCTCTGTGTTCATATTCAAAAAGAGTTTGAAGCGCCTATCCCATATACACGGAAAGAACATCCTTTCTTGCATTAACATACTGCAATCTAATCTGAATCAGGTCTTCGGGCTTTAAATCTATTCCGGTCGACACCGGCAGCTCACATTCTATCATATATTCCTTTATAAGCACCTGGTAGCTGTTTTTCCGTTTAAACAGCACAAGAGCCTCCTCCTTTTGATTGATTCTTGTTTCAAGATACTTAAGCAGCCAGTATCTGTTGCGGTTGTTTTGAATTTTCAGCACACAGCTCATGGGCTGTTCAAGCAATTGAATTATGCGTTCTATCTCTTCGATACTATAGGGCTCTTCCAGCCCGAGTGTGGCGCGTATCTGGCGCTGCGTGACAAGGTCATAATATTTGCGGATAGGTGAAGTGGCGGTAACATAAGCCTCCAGTCCCAGTCCTGAATGATGTTCCGGCTCCGGCGTCAATACATAACGGCTTAGCAGCTTTCGTTGCATCCAGTTTTGAAAAAGGGTTCCCTGATTGCCTTTATAAAGACGCCCGCGAGGCTCCGGCTGAGATCTGAAAATAGCAGGAACATCCTGTTTTACCAGGAAACCGGCTATCAACCAGTTGGCCATTATCATTATCTCCGCAACCAGCATCCTCCCAGGGCTTTCCCTCTGTACTTTGCTTATTGTTAGTTCTCCGGCTTCATTTGTCCAGATATTGATTTCAGGCAAAGTTATTTGTACTGCTCCCCTGCCGAGCCTGAATTCACGAAATTTTTTTGCTATATCATACAGTGTGCTTATTTCCCTGTCACTTTCCGCTATCATGTTGACATCATAATATGTAAGCTGCTGTTTTACCTTTACAAGGCTTGGAATGATCTCAAAATCAATTATTTCAAAAAACTGGTTTAATCTTACCATTACACTTATGGCAGGACGCAATTCTCCGGCTTTCATACTGCATAGATCTTCGGCAAAGCATGCCGGAAGCATCGGTATTTTCCTGTCAAGCATGTAAATCGAACTTCCGCGAGCAAGGGCTTCCTGGTCAATAATATCTTTCTTTTTGATATAATGCCCCACATCGGATATATGAATACCAAGCCTGTAGTTATCATTAATCTTCTCAAGGCTTAAGGAATCATCAAAATCCGTGGTCAACTGCCCGTCTATCGTAATAACGGGAAGCATTGTCAGATCCTCGCGACCACTGTATGTGGAAATATTACTAAAGAAACCTGCCGACTCTGCCGCTTTTTTTGTTACTTCCGCAGGAAAAGCAATCGGGACTTTATATCTGTATAGATCGATATTTTTGTTTTTATCCCATACACCAAGCTTTACTAAAAGATGAAAAATAGCTTCGCTATCTCTTATGCCAGCCTTTTCAAGCATTGCTTTGCCAAGAGCATAATGTGGACTTTCCTTTTCAAAAAGATAAAAAGACTCTAATATCTTTACATATTCTAAAGGCAAAGAATTGAGCGAAAAAGAGCCTTTATCTTCATTGACCATTTTAAGCCATGCCCCGCCATCCCCTATTATCCGATTTTTTCGATCCTCTTCTTTTCTATGAGCAGCGATCTGCTCAACCTGCTTTTCTGAATTCGGGAAAAAGCGATCATGGCCGAATTTAAAATAGAGCCTGTCGTTAAAAAATGCTCTGACAACCGCTGCCTCGTGATCACTGTCGGGAATATCCGGAAAACACAGTTCGGTCATGGTAGCCAGATCGATCCATTCCTGCTCTGAATGTAATATATCCCATAACTCCTTGATATTCACACTGCCTACCAGATTTTTGCGCTTGCTTGCCGCTGCCTTTAAAGCTGCAACCAGCTCATATCTGCTAAATGACATATCCATGCATGTTCTGGATTTATGTGAAACACGGCCCATGGAAAGTTTTACTTCTCTGTCATTTTCCGTAAGAAGCCGCAATTTCGTATTTTTGACATCCGTAACAACCGCGCATATCATTTTCTGGCGGTCGATATATTCAATAATATTTCCTGGTTTCATAATAAAAAAATCATAACAACCGGCTATTCTAAAGTGAAGCTCTCCGCCTTAAAAGGCGGGGGTTCTGCCTGGCTGCAGTGCCTCGCGGCCCGGTAAGGAAATCAAACATTTTTGTATAGATTCCCTTGATCCCGCCCTAAAGGACGGGGCTTGCGGGGAGCAATCCGGTCAACGAGACGGTTTTAAAAAGCTCTGTTAAACCGGTCTTTCTCCATATATCTGTTCCCTATACAATAGGCCGACGCCACTTCCAGGCATTGAATAAGTTCCGGCACGGATATCCTCTGATTAAATCCGCCAAGATGTGGGCCGGTCTGAATGGTAATATCTGCTGCGCCTTTGTTAAAAGACTCTATCTCTTCTTGTGAATAACCCCTTGTGGCCAGAAAATCTGTAAACTCGTTTTTTGTCATCTCTATTTGATCGGCCACCCTTAGAATTTCCTCCATATGACGATCGACTCCCATCTCTTCGATCATGCGGGTGCTGAGCTGTTCGATGTCAAAAGGGATATCACCGCAAAAATTTTCTTCTACAAATCCATTGTAATACTCCTGAAAAATGCCCTGGAGAAGCTCCTGCAAAAGTGGTTTATCAAAGAGATATCGGACATCCACAGGGTTTCTATACTGGTCCAATCCAACCTTATCAGCCTCAAAATTACGAAAGTAGCTTCCGGTTACCAGCAACAGGCTTAATATCTGTCTGCCGATATGCCTGTAAAGTTCCCGGCTTGATCCCTGATGTGAGATAAGATGTTCAAAATCTCTTATGCCGGTTATTCCAAAATTTGGGTGCCGGCATGAATACAGCCACCTGTCAAGTCTGCCGCCATGGTGCCATTCATAAACTCCCTGATCTTCTCTTCTGTTGCGCTGCACACGATTATGGAAAAGAGGAATAGGGGCCGAATGAATAATTCCCAAAGAGGTTAATTTCCCCAACAGCCGGGAATTTTTCAATATTACCTCCCTGAATTTGTCCTTAGTCAATTGTCTGGTTTTTCTATGATCATTCGGATAGCTGAAATAGTCCTTATGAGCTATATAAGCTATTGCATAATTGTGTTTCGAGTTAATATCCGATCTTTCTGGAGGTCTGACAGGCAGTTTTTTAAGCCGGAACAGATAGCTTGCATTAATCCGAAGAGGCTGAGGAATCTTAAGTCCAAGATGTGGAAAATAGCCATGAGAAGACAGGTAATGCATCCATTCCGCCTCTTTTTTTATTAATTCCAGTGCTTTTTCGGTGACAGCTAATTTTACAACAAGTATTTCGGATCTGTTATTTATTGGTGCGACCAGACTCCTGCCAAGAAACACCGGGCTATTACAGACGGTAATATTGTTAAGATTTAATATGTCATCCCAATTTGCATGTGGTATTTTCTCAAAACGGTTCTCGGGTATCATAGGACCGCAAATCTGAAGGGGAAGTGAGCCCATGGCTTCGGTAGCAGCTCTTTGCTGCATGCCGGAGCCTGTATTAACAATCTGTTTCAGGAAAAAAATGCTTTTTTTTGACAGGGACTCATCAACAGAAAGAACCGGAATAGATGACAGTGCATCAGCAGCCTCTCTATAGAGGAAAAATGATTGTGTTTGGGAAGTGTGCTTTGAATCTTCAAGAACATTTTTCAGAGCCAAGATCGTTTCCTGACGGATAATTTCCGGACACGCTCGGACAAGCTGGTGCAGATCCTGAACAACCATAAATGCAGCGCTAAAATCCAGGTGTTCGTTCTTGAGAGCGTTTTCTAAACCGCTTCGTTCTTTTTCCAGATTCCGATAATACATTCGGTTAAAATCTTTGCCTTTCTTGAACTTGAATCTTGCTTTTATCGGAAAACATTTTTAAAAGCTTGTTATAAACATAACCTGATTTTATTTATGCGTAAAGTATAATATGCATGATTTTCGCAACCAAAAACATACATTTTTTGTCATTCCGGCCATGCATAAAGCGAGACATAAACTACAGCCGGGCACGCAGTGACACGAAGTGACACGTAGTGACACGTAGTGAAGCGTCAGCGCTAACCGTCAGCGCTAACCAGTGGTGCTATTCAGTATTTTCAGATGGTTGTAACCATTATGGGCTCCGATTTTCACCAAAGTAACGATTTTTTTATGAGTTAATCAGTTGCTTATAACAACGAAATATCGTAAAAATAAATTGATTTGGTTAACTTGATGATTATTTGACAAAAATAATTGAAATGGAGGAATAACGATGAAGTTCCAAAGAAATATTTTTCTCTGTATTTTTTTTATTGGTTTTATGGTTGCCTGCCTGAGTTCCTGCAGCACAGCTACTACCGAAAGCACGAAGGTTTCTCTTAAACCGCTTCCTCAGTTTACACCTGCTGAAAGATATATTATTGCGGTCATTCCTTTTGAGTACAAGGGCGAACAGGAGCAATACAAAACTCTTAGTAATAAACTGGACGATCTAATCGTTGGGGAAATCCTGCAAACAGGCAGGTTCAGAGTTGTTGAACGAAGCCGTATCGATGCAATCCTCAAAGAGATGGTATTGAGCCAGACAGGGATAATCGATGAAAATACAGCCGGCAAAATCGGTAAACAGCTTGGCGCGGAAATGGTTTTGGTGGGAAGCCTTACCGCTGTCAATCCGATCAAGAAACGTGACAGTATGGGTTCTAGCGTGTGGCGGGAGACCCGAGGCTTTGAGATAAGCCTGCAAGGACGCCTGACAAATATTGTACGAGGCGAAATTGTGGCGGCAACCAAAGCGACTGGCATGGAAGCCCAGCAGGAAAAGATGGCCTTTGGCGCAAAAACAGGGCTCATAGCCCCCGAAGAAACTCTACTCAACAAAGCAATGGAAACCGCTGTGAAAATCCTTGTGAACAATCTGTCAGGCCAGATAGAGCCCAGGAGCGGCCCCTGACTTAATACAATATTTAACATTTTGTAAAAACTCAATTTACGAGACTTTTGTTGTTTTATTCATTATAACCGTGAACGGTTACATATATTTTCTGATTTAGATGTGAAAAAATTAATTCAAGAGTTGAAATCAATATCCAAAATGCTTCAATCGTTGCATACTTCATTTAAAAAACTGTGAACCGACAACCGTAAACGGTTACGAATATGTATAAAAAATTGCATGATTTTCAAAAACTATCTACCTGGCAATTAATCTTGCTTGCCAACGAGGAAAGAAAAGGCCGGACAGGAGGAAAGATTGATCTGTGCAGTATCACCAATGCCAAATCAGGACGTTGCAGCGAGGATTGCAAATTTTGCGCGCAATCGATTCATTATAACACAAAAATTTCCACATACCCGTTAAAGAGCAAAAATGAATTGCTGGCCCAGGCGGAAAGAGCAAAAGAGATCGGAGCGGAAAGGTTTTCTATTGTTACAAGCGGAAAAGGGCTTAACCCACAAGAGGTGGAAAAAATCGCTGACGTGATAAACACAATAAAGGAAAAAATCGGAATATCCCCTTGTGCCTCTCTCGGCATACTTGACACAAAATCTCTTGCTCTTCTAAAAGATGCCGGACTTAACCGTTATCATCACAACATCGAGACATCCCGGAGGTTTTATCCCAAGATTGTCTCTACCCATACATTTGACGACAGAATCAGAACGATACAGGCTGCCCTGGAGGCCGGCCTTGAAGTATGCAGCGGCGGGATTATAGGACTGGGTGAAAGTGAAGAAGACCGGGTCCAGATGGCTCTGACTCTGAGAGACCTTAATGTAAATTCGATTCCGATCAATATACTTGTTCCTTTGAAAGGAACACCGTTTGAAGGAATAAGAAACATTTCAGCAGCAGAAGTTCTGAGAACCATCTCAATATTTCGTTTGATCACAGGCAACAGGACAATAAGGATAGCGGCCGGCAGAGAATCGGTTTTAAAAGATTTCCAGGGATTGGCCTTTATGGCCGGCGCAAACGGCATGATGATTGGAGGATATCTGACTGTAAAAGGAAGGTCTCCTGAAGAGGACCTTGCCATGGTATCGGAGATAAGAAGTTTATGGAATGGATAGATGCGTACATGGAAGAACGAAAAAAGCGGCATCTGCTGCGGACACTCAAACCTCTGCGGCCTGCCGGGCCTGGCCGGGTATACATAAATGATGTAGAATGTCTGAATTTTTCATCAAACGACTATCTCGGCCTTGCAGGACATCCCCGACTTTTAGAAGAAAGTCAAAAGGCGCTAAATGGTTATGGAACGAGTTCGTCTGCTTCAAGGCTCATGAGCGGCGATCTCTCTATCCACCATCAGCTTGAAGAGATGATGGCGAATTTCATGGGCAAGGAAAAGGCTATTTTATTTGGAAGCGGC
>JASEIZ010000046.1:0-10279 GCA_030017395.1 Desulfobacterales bacterium
CCAAAATTCAATAAAAGTCCCACCTCTTTTTCTGTAGCTTTTAAGTAATTTATTAACTGAGCCTTATGTTCTTTCTTTAAACTCTCTGCTGCTTTGAGTTCTATGATGATATTATCATCTACTATAATATCAGCGTAATAATCCCCTACCATCTTCATATCATAGTAAACTTTGATATTATGTTGCTGTGATATATTAAAACCCATTTTTTGTAGCTCAATAACAAGTGCATTTTCGTATACTTTTTCCAAAAAGCCATATCCCAACGCGTTATAAACCTTAAAAAAGGCCTTGATTATTTTTTCGGTTATTTCCGAATGTAACATATTTCTCCTTTTTTATGGAACACGAATGACACTGATTTTCACGGGGTTGCTTAAATAGTTTTAAACTTTGTTCTATCCGTGTCTTATCCGTGCAATCTGTGTTCTATTTCTCTTTGTTCCTGGGCCATTGGCAGTATGGTTTTGTTTTCCAGCGTTGATGAACCCAGAACCACTGGTCTGGATGTTGACGAATAAAGTCTTCTATAACCTTGTTATACTGCCTGGTGTTCTCTTCAATATCCCTTGTTTTGTCTCCTGTTTTTATCAGAGGCACTTCGTGACAGAATTCCGCCTTAAAGCCCAGACCTTCACGCACTAAAAAAACAGGGATAACCGGCGCTTCAGTCTTTAGCGCCATGCGAGCCAGCCCCTTGTTGGTGCAGGCTCTTTCACCAAAGAAATCGACAAAAACCCCTTCATACCAGTCAACGTTCTGATCCATTAAAATAACAACCCCTTCGCCTTTTTTTAACCTGCTTAAAATCTTGCGCATTGAATGCCTGGTCGGGATCAATTTTGCTCCAAAACGGGTTCTGGTATTTATAAAAATCGTATTTAAGGGCAAAAAATCAAGAGGACGAAAAAGTATGTTGATATTGCGACCGGTCATGGCCCCAATAACAGGGAGAAGTTCCCAGTTGCCGACATGAGCGGTTAGAAATAAAACACCTTTGCCTTTTTCAAAAGCAGCCTGGAAGTTGGATAATCCATCGATGAAAAAATGTTTGCTGAAATCTTTGCTCTCTAATCTGAGAGACCATCCTATTTCAAAAAGAATTTGGCTGAGATTGTTGAAAACACGTCTAACAAGAATTTTAATCTCATGCGAACTTTTTTCACGGCCAAAAGAACGTGTCAGATTGTCTATTGCTATTTTCCGATGCTTTCTGTCGATTATGAATAGAATTCGTCCGATAAAGTTACCCAGTTTGAATGCTGTCTTGCGCGGGATAAGACCTAAGAGTTTAAGCAGGCTGGCGATGACTTTATATGTAATCTCTTGTAAATCAAACATGCAGTCCGGACTCCCATGCCTTGGCATGCTTAAGAAATACATACCATGCTGAATTCATTGCAATAACAAGCCCGGGGATGCCGTCTAAAAAACCAAGTTTCCACAAATAACATTCTGCGAATTTGCCAAGAGCATGAACTGCGCCTGCAGGAACAAACCAGCCTTTGGCCGAGCCGCGTTCCACAGCGTAAATATCTGAAAACCTGTTTATGGTTACCACATGATCTGAAATATTACGGTAAACATGATGAAGAATCGGTTCAGAGAGCTGCTCTATCTTTCCATTAACAATCAGTTTTTCGTGAAGGCCATCTCCTTTCCACATGCCTTTGCCCCTGCGAACAAGACGCACCTTGCGATCAGGGTACCATCCGCCGTGTTTTATCCATTTACCAAGATATCTGGATAGTCTCGGCATTGAAAAGGCGGATACATCGGGGCTGACATTTTTTATTGCATCCTGTATTTCTTTCGCGAGTAAGCCTGATATTTCTTCATCTGCGTCAAGGTTGAGTATCCACTCCGATGCTGTGGAATCCATTGCAAACTGTTTTTGAGCAGCATATCCAGGCCATTTATTAAACACAACTTTAGCGCCCATTTGTTCGCATAGAGCCTGGGTATTATCTGTGCTTCCGGAATCAACAACAACTATTTCATCCGCAAATTCCGCACTTTTGAGCAGACGACCGATCCTGTCAACTTCGTTCTTTGCAATAACTGCTATGCTTATTTTTGGCTTTTTCATGCTATTAGTAAGGACTCAAGCCTGTTTTTAATAAAATCGATAAAAGCGCTTTCATCATCTCCCAGGGAAAGCTCTATGCCGACGACAACAATCTCTGCGGGCAATGAACTTCTGCCTAAAATTCGCACATAGTCCTTTTCAGTTGTAAGAATAAATTCAGCCTTAGCATTAATTGATGATTGTGTGATTGTTTGCAAATCGATTTCCGTATATTTATGGTGATCTGGGAATTCAAAAAAATCGATTAAACAGCATTTAAAGCTTTCAACTGTTCTGCGAAAACCATTATTTTCCGCCAACCCTGAAAAGGCAACGACCCTGCGCCCATGTAACAAACAGGAATCAAAGTTTTGCAACTTGATGCCGGGCATGCTCTCTTTGCAATTTGCCGGTTTATAAAGATTCGGGACATGAAAAGACCTGAAAACCGGTCTGCCTGACGCCAGGCTTTCAATTTTATCCACAGCAGCTCGCCTGATATAATCGGAAGCAGAATCAAACCTTGTTAAAACAAATGCATCACTTCGCTTTAATGCAGAGACCGGCTCTCTTAAAATGCCCCTTGGAATAAGATGCGCGTTGCCAAAAGGACAGCGGCAATCCAAAAGGACAATATCAATGTCTCGCTTCAGGTTCAGATGCTGGAAAGCATCATCAAGAACAATAACATCGGGATCAAATTCCTTTATAGCCAGCCTGCCGGCCTTGTACCTGTTTTGACCTACAACAACGGGTGTGTTTTTCATCTTTGCGGCCATCATAAATGGTTCGTCACCCGCCTTTTCAGGCTCCATGAATATAGTATGCCCGTTGCTTACAATTCCTCCTGTTTTTTCCGCGCCCCCTTTATATCCTCTGCTGATTATGGCTACCTTATAGCCAAAGCTCCTGGCTATCTGTGATACCTTGATGGTCATCGGAGTTTTTCCTGTTCCGCCAACCGTTATATTCCCGATAGATATTACCGCACAGGGCAGCCTTTTTGATTTTACTATCCCTGTTTTATAGCAGAATTCTCTTAATTTTACAGCATAACCGTATGCAAGGGAAATAATAAACAAAAAGGACCCCATAGAAAAAAAACAGGTTTTATCTTCACCTGTCATAATGCTTTCTATCTTTTTTCTGATCTTGTCTGTCATCTGATTGCCAATCAAAAAAATGCTAAGAGTTCGGCCACTAAGGCACCAAGACACCAAGATTATAATATAATTCTCTTAAAATTCATAATTTATCAAACATATACCTTTTGTGCATTTGTGTCTTAGTGGCTGTACTGCTACAAAATATCTTTAATCACATTCAAAGTCTTTTCAACAGCCCCTTTGTTTGCATTAAAAGCCTTGAAAGCCATACTTCCCATTTCTCCGGCTTTTTGATTATCGGTCAGCAACTCTGATACAATATTATATATGCTTTCCGCATCATGCACAAAGGCAGCTCCACCAGAGCTTATAAGTATATCCGATATATCTGCGAAATCGCTCATATCAGGCCCGAAGATAATCGGTCTGGAAAATGCAGCAGGCTCAAGAGGATTGTGGCCCCCGCAGTTTACAAGGCTTCCGCCCACAAAGGCTATATCTGCTATGGCATAAAGCGTTTTTAACAGCCCCATCCTGTCGACAACGATCACATCCTGCCTAATCTTTTTCCTTTCGAGTTCAGTCGTTGTAAGGGCGAAAAAACCCGCTGATTTACAGATTCGGCATACTGATCTGGCTCGATCCGGATTTCTGGAAACAACAATAAGGATAAGATCGGGATGTTCCTTTTTTAGTCTTGAAAAGGCATCAAGCAGTATTGCTTCTTCTCCGTAATGCGTGCTTCCCGCAAGCAGGATCTTTTGAGACGGCTCAATGAGCAAAGATTGTCTTAATTTATCCATTTCTTCACGTCCGACAAAATCGTATTGCTGGTCAAATTTTATATTTCCGGTTATTGTTATCCTGTCTGATGGAATCCATAGAAAGCTGAAGCGATCAGCGTCTTTCGAAGACTGAACGCAAATTTTTGAAAAAGATAAAAAAAGTCTTTTAAAAAAGAATAAAAACCGTTTGTATCCAAAATATGATTTTCTTGAAAGCCTTGCGTTTACAAGGATCACAGGAACATTGCGCCTTTTCATTTCAAACATAAAATTCGGCCATATATCAGACTCAACAATAATAACAATAGACGGCTCAACTTTTGTAGCAACATGTTTTACCGAAATCAGCAAATCATATGGAAAGAAAAATATTGCATCTACATTTTCCTTTAAAAGATTATTTGCTATTTCAAAGCCTGTTTTTGTGGAAACTGAAAAAACAATATCCTGGTGTTTAAAATAACCCTTTAATTCTTTAACCAGAGGGATTGCGGAAAGAACCTCACCCACAGAAAGAGCATGTATCCATATCGGTCTATTGTAAACCCGATGCGATCTGTTTTGTCTTATGCGTTCCGGAAGCGGCATAAGCCCAAATCTGTACAGAACCGTTTTTCGTCTTTTATCGGTTGCAAGCACAAGAAACATTTTTTCTGTACTCTCTGTTAAAGATAGCTGAAGGATAAATCTTTTGTATCCATTCGCAGAACGTTGAAATTAGAAATTGGAAATTTGGCTTTCATGCTTTGTATCGTTCTTCCCAATTTCTAATTTCCAATTTCTATTTTAATCTCTCCCCAATTTCTACGTTCTAATTTCAAGTTTCAAGCCCAGCCACGGCGGAGCTACAATCTATTATTCAGCATGCAATAATATAAACACGCCAAAACATAAAAAAATAAGGTTTACAGCCCATGCGGCAATAACAGGTGGAAGCATTTCTCCATATCCAAGCGATATACAAAAGCTATAAGATATCCAATAAAGAAATGCTATTCCTATGCCGCATGCGATGATGGCAGGCAGACCTTCCTTGATTTTTACTCTTACGGCAATACCTGTGCCTATCATGCACATAATAATGCAAACAAAAGGGAAGGCTGTCTTAGCATAAAGGTCCACCCTGTAACTTGTGGCGTCATATCCTTCTGATTCGATCTTTCTGATATATGCTATCAGCTCATTGAAATTCATATCTTCTGATTTTTTTATAACCCTCATTAAATCATCGGGCATAAAATCCAACTTTTCAATAATCTTTTCATGGAAGCTTATCTCATAGTTTTTATCTTTCTTATTAAGATGTTGCTGTGCCACACCATACAGTTGCCATCTGTTTTGGATGAAAAGACCTTTTCTTGCATCAATCCTTCTAATAAGCCTGAAATCTACGTCAAAATAATTGATAGTAATGCCGAATATAGCCCTGTTTACAGAACTATAGTGCTTTATGTGTGTTATTGTGCGATTGCCCTTAATCCAGATATCTTTTTCCTTTGATATTAAAGCAGATTCTTTTCTGACATCTTTTAGCCATATCCTGTTAGCGTGTTCCATGCTTACCGGAACAATTACTTCTGACAGGAAAAAAAGAAATGCACTAAATATTATCCCCAATAAAATTACCGGTATTAAAAAATAATAGATGCTTATGCCGCTGCTTTTTAAAGCAACCAGTTCATTATTTTTAGTCATCAGGCCAAAAACAATCAACACTGCAAGCAGGATGCTTAGTGGAATTATCTGGGCAATAATAAATGGTATCTTTAATATTAAATAGGAAAAGGTCTTTGAAAGAGAAAGGCCTGCTTCCATAAAATTATCCACCTTTTCGAAAAAATCGACCGCAACATAAGTGCTTACAACCATTATTAGAATGATTGCAAAGTATTTTAAGATTTCTCTAATCAAATATTTATATATTATCGGCATAATAAAAATAACTATCACGAAAGCACGAAAGACTCAAAACACGAAAAAGAATGTTACCCCAAGTGATTGACAAAAAAATAAAAAGTAACAACATCTAATCAGATGAATTGTTTTTAGCTCAATCAGGGTGTTGGCGATTTGATCCCCAAATCTTATTTCGTGTTTTCGCGCTTTCGTGTATTGCGGCGTACGCCTTGAAAAGAGACGTGATTATTTTTTAAATTTCATTTTTAACAAATTAAGAATCGGATAGATGTTTATCGGACGTTCATCAGCTGTTTTTATAAAAAGATATAATCCTATCGCTCCAATAACAATATTTGGAGCCCACATCCCGATAACAGGTGGATAGACACCTGTTTCACCAAAAACCCAACCTGCAGATAACATCAAATAATATATAAGAAAGAAAACAAGGCCAAGCCCCAAACCAAATGACCGCCTTGAAGAACTCGACTCTATACCTAAAGGAATTGCGACAAGACCAAGAACAAAGCAGGCAAAAGGAAGTGAAAATTTTTTGTGAAAAACTATAAGGGCTGAATAATATTGAACATCTTTTTTTGCGGCAGATTGCAGATATCGACTCAACTCGGACAGACTCATCTCTTTTTCATCCTTTTGGCTCGATTTTGCCGTGCAAACAGTCTTTTTAAGATCAAGATTTATATCATAGGTATCGAAATTTATTGAATGCACTGCCTTGCCTTTAAGATCGACCTGATTTATTGTTCCGTTATAAAGTCGGAGATGAAAAGCAAGTTTGTCCGGTTCACTAAACAGCTTGCCGGTTGGAGCGATTACGGTGCTGACGATATTTTTGTTCCTTTGATCCTCAATAAAAACATTTATCAATGCTTTGTCTCTTAGATCAACTTTATTTACATAAATCATCACATCCTCAAACCTGTCATTAAATGTCCTCTCTTTAAGACCAATATCGGCATTTGATGTAACTACGTCATAAGTCAATGTTTTAAAGGATAGCCTGCTCCACGGCACTCCATAGATTGTCATAAAGCCTGTTAGCAGGCATCCCATTAAGCAGAAGAGAAATACCGGGGGAAGAAGTCCGTAAACACTTACTCCTCCGGCTTTAAGAGCTATAATTTCATTGTCGGCAGATAATCTGATGAAAGTTAAAAGAACAGACATCATTATTGAAATGGGAATGACGAACTCAAGAAAATGGGGCACCGAATAAATAAGCATTAAAAAGACAGCGGATAAACCTATTTTGTAATTTACAATCAAGTTTACTATGTCAAGTATTCTTGTCAGCAGAAAAACAAATGTGAAAAACAGGACATTGATAACAAATGGCGGGAGCATCTCTTTGAATAAATATCTGTTTATAATTGAGTTGATTTGCATAAATAATACAGGGAAGCTGACGAAGATTAATCATTGCCGTAGCCGTTCACGGTTCACGGTTGTCGGTTTACAGTTCACACTTTTTTCAATAAACTATGGTGAACGTTCACGGAACGTTGAAATTAGAAATTGGAAATTTGGCCTTCATGCTTTCACGCGGCGCACCTGCTGCGACGTGTCGCTATCACGGCGAGAGCGCCTGCGCTGCACGTGTGCTGTTCTTACCAATTTCTAATTTCCAATTTCTATTTTAATCTCTTCCCAATTTCTACTTCCCAATTTCAAGTTTCAAGCCCCACCACGGGGCTACGAAGCATGTTAACCGCTAACTGTAAACCGTCAACCGTGAACAGTTACTCATTGCTATTGCTAAACTGCATCTGATAGAGCTTATAAAATTCTCCCCGACGAGCGATCAGTTCTTCCTGTTTCCCTTCTTCCACAATCCTGCCGTTTACAATTACCACTATCCTGTGCGCATAATCAATGGTTGAAAGCCTGTGAGCAATTACAAAGGTAGTGCGGCCCTTCATCAGATTTTCAAGCGCCTTCTGAACAAGCATTTCAGACTCTGTGTCCAGTGATGAGGTTGCCTCGTCGAGGATTAATACAGGAGCATCCTTTAACAGCGCCCTGGCTATGCATATACGCTGTTTTTCTCCGCCTGACAGGCGCGCGCCAAGCTCTCCGATTATTGTGTCGTATTTATCAGGAAAACCCTGTATAAAATCATAAGCATAGGCGGCTTTTGCCGCATTTTCAATATCTTCTTGAGATGCGTTTTGGTTCCCGTAAGCGATATTGTTTCTCACGGTATCATTAAAAAGTATGGGTTCCTGCGTTACGATTGCGATTTGCTTGCGAAGTGACAATATTGATGCCTTTCGGATATCGATCCCGTCAAAAAGGATTGCCCCTTTAGTTACATCGTAAAATCTCGGTATCAGATTAACGAGAGATGTCTTCCCGCCACCGCTCATTCCAACTAAAGCCAGTATCTCTCCGGCTTTAACATCAAGGTTGATGTTTTTTAATACCATTTCCTCATCATATTTAAAAAAAACATTGTCAAATGTTACGCAGTGGGGCATGGATTGGATTTTTACAGGGTTGGCATCTTCTGCGATCTCCGATTTTCTGTCTATGATGTCAAAAACCCTGTCTGAAGCCGCAAGCCCCTGCTGAATAGCATTGTTAAGACCGCTTAATTTTCTTACAGGGTCATACAGCATAAGAACTGCAGCCATAAAAGAAAAAAATGTTCCGGGTGTTGATGTGCCGGAAATCACTTTTGAACCGCCGTACCATATAATAAAGGCTATTCCGAGCCCTCCAAGAAACTCCATGATAGGCGATGAAAGGGAGTTCGCTATAACCGACTTCATCTCAAGTTTAAAAATATTGAGACCTTTTTCATGAAAACGTTTCTTTTCATACGACTCCATTCCAAAAGCTTTTACTATCTTGTTGCCCGACAAGGTTTCATGCAGGAAAGAACTCATATCCGCCATCGCCTCCTGGCAACCTGTGCTGACTTTGCGCACACGCCTTCCAAATTGCACAACAGGGATAAAGGCAATCGGTAAAATTATAAATGCGAACATCGCCATCTTCCAGTCCCGGTAAAATATAACTATTGTTAAGCCTACTATGGTAAAGACATCTTTTAATGCTCCTGTTACAGCGGTGGATACCATGCCTTTAATAACACCTACATCGTTTGTGATGCGAGACATCAGGACTCCGGTTTTTTCTTTATGAAAAAAAGAAATCGGAAGATCCTGAATACGGTCGTAAAGACTGTTTCTAAGCCTCATTATAACGCTCTCTCCCACATAATTCATAAGGTAGGTCTGGTAAAACATTCCAAGCCCCCGCAAAAGATATATAATAATAACTGCGAGTGGAATCAGCATTAACATATTGCTGTCTTTATTGAAAAATATATCATCAAGCGCGGGTTTTACTAAAAAGGCTGTAGCAGAGGTTGCAACAGCTATAACCAGCATACATACCATTGCGAGAAACAGCCTGAACCAGTTGTCCTTTATAAGCGCAAGCAGCCGCCTGTTTTTGTCGTTCTTTATAAGCGATGATAAAGTTTTTTTTATCATATAATCCCTGATTCCTGTTCCCTAATCCCTGACCATATTATGTCCATAATAACGGTCAGCGTCGGAGGTGATGCGATTTAGTTCATTTTCAAGCAGCATTAAGCGCTTTTTTTTCTCGTTTTTGTCGGCATCTTGTGGGACATAAATGGGATCGCCGTATACAGCCCTGCATTTTGTAAAAGGAAAGGGAAGGATAAAACGGTCCCAGCTTGCAAAAACCTTTATTTTTTTGGCGCTGTAACTGATCGGCACTATCGGGTATCCTGTTTTTTTTGCCAGAATAATTATTCCTGGCTGAACCTTGCATCTTGGGCCCTGTGGCCCGTCCGGCACAATTAAACCTGGTTTGTTTTCTTCTTTGATTTTTTTTATAAGCATTGACAGGGCACGAAGCCCGCCTTTTTTTGTGGAGCCTCGAACAGCTTCGTGTCCCTGTCTCTGAATTATCCTTGCAGCGATTTCACCGTCTTTTGACCTGCTGACCATTGCTGCTCCGTTAAGCCCTTTGCAAAGATACGCAAAAAGAAGCATCCTCGAATGCCATACCGCAAATATAACCTTTCCTGATGAAATAATCGGTTTTACTTTTTCAAGTCCTTCCCGCTCAATCTTCATTGTGCTAAAAAGAAGATCGATTAAAAGATTGCCAAATATAGCAACAAGATTCCATTTGATTTCAGAGATTCTGTTTTTCTGTTTCAATGGCATAGTAAAAAAGTATTTAAATTTAAAATTCACCACAGAGTTGTACAGAGACCACAGAGATTTTTTATAAAAGGGCCGTTCGCTGTGTTATATGTGGTGAAACTATCCGAAACATTACAACATATTCAAAGCAATCTCAGCGACCCGTTCTGAAGCTCCCGGTCCTCCAAGAGAATTTCTTACGCCTAAGAGTTC
>JASEIZ010000046.1:10289-11628 GCA_030017395.1 Desulfobacterales bacterium
CAACTTTTCAAGGCCGGAAGTATCGTTTAACATATTAAGCACAGTATCTGCTATTTTTTCAGGAGATGCCTCGCTCTGCACCAGTTCAGGAACAATCTCCCTGCCTGCAATAAGATTAACAAGACCGATATTGTTAACCTTGATCATGATTTTGCCAAGCCAGTAACTTATCGGAGACACCTTGTAAATAATTAACATCGGAGTCCCGGAAATCGCAGCTTCAAGAGTAACGGTACCGGATGCCGCAACAACGAGCCTGCATTGCCTAAAGACTTTATCCGCGCTGTCTGCAATAATATCAAAATCGATTGTTTCTTTATAGTTTTTCACTATATCTTCTATATGTTCTCTCTCAACAGAAGGCGCAATTGAAATAATAAATTTTACCTTTCCTTCACTTTTTGAAATAAGACCGGCGGCTTTAAGCATTACCGGAAGATGCCGTGTTACTTCACTGTCGCGTGAGCCGGGCAAAAGACCTATTACAGGCGCACCGGTCGTTATGTCTTTGCAGATATTGTTTGTTGCATGCTTGTTGTCGAGCAGAGGATGGCCGACAAATGTAACAGGGATATTGTGTTTTCTGTAAAACTGCTGCTCAAAGGGCAATATAACAGCCATATGATCGACAAGTTTTCCGATTTTGTTGACACGGCCCGGCCTCCATGCCCAGACCTGAGGACTGATATAATAGAGTACAGGTATTTTAAGCTTTTTTGCGGTTGTTGCGACATGGAGATTAAAATCCGGAAAGTCTATAAGAATAAGAAGATCGGGACGCATCCTTTTAAGAGACCTTTTGGCTATGCTTATTCCTTTTAAAATGCCGCGTAATTTGGAAAAGACTTCGGTTATTCCGACAACAGACAGCTCTTCAGCATCAACAAGAATTTCCATCCCCGCATCCCTGAGCGCCCGGCCCCCAATACCGTAGAAAAAAAGACCGCTGTTTTTTTTATGCATGGCCGTTACAAGACGTGATCCGTGTATGTCCCCGGAAGCTTCACCGGCTATAATCATAACAGATTTTTTATTAATAAGCTGGTTCATATAAAAAAACTAAGTTAAAAGGTAACAGTTCAGCCCTATGTGACAAAATTGCAATGGCTCACCGCAGAGACGCAAAGGGCGCAGAGGGAAGACTATTTTTCTTTTGCCGTTGAGAGGACGGCAAAAGAAAACTGATCAGCAGCTTTGCTGCATAACAATTTAACTTTAATGCATTATTATTCATTGCCTTACCATTGCTAGGTGCTACAGAATGCCTAAAATGGCTGGTTCTTATTGTTTTCCGTCCTCTCACACGCGGCGCACCTGCTGCGATGTGTCGCTATCACGG
>JASEIZ010000047.1 GCA_030017395.1 Desulfobacterales bacterium
CCTCACCCCCTATGCTCTCTCTGCGAAAGTACTTTGCAAGATAAGCAGGCGGAATTTCGGTAACCTGATCGGCCCTGTATTTCCCTAGGTAAGCGATCTTCAGAGAATACGTATTTACATCAGTGGCCAGAATCTTGATATCCCAGGATGTATCCACATTGTCCATTTCATAAACAAGCATTATCAGGCTGTAAGGTTCCTGGCCGGTGGCACATCCGGAAGACCATATCCGGATATGCTTTTTTTCTATTTTTTGTAAAACTATCTCCGGAAGAATGTGCTTGGATAAAATTTCAAGCTGCTGCTTTCCCCTGAAAAAGCTGGTCTGGTCAATAGTAATAATGTTGATCAGATGCCGCAACTCTTTTTTCTGTTCGGGCTTAAGGAGATAGCGGTAGTAATCAGAATAAGATGAAAAGCCAATATGTTGCAACCGGCGAGACAGCTTCAGGCCAAGCATTTTCCTTCTCCCTTGCCGGATGGAGACTCCCACCTCCTTCTTCACAAGGCTGCGGAACAGATCAAAATCTTTTTCAGATATTTCCGGGAGTATTTTATGTTTGGGCATGGTTCTAACTTCGGGCACTATCCTAATGTTAAAGTCGATTAATGCCTACAAAACAAAAAATTGACAATTGACGATTGTTGATTGTCGATTTGTGGAATCGCTTCGCTCTGTCTTTTTTGTTATAAAATTAATAGAATACCTTCAATCATCAATCTTCAATCGACAATCATCAATTTTAACTATGATTAGGTATAGTTCACAAATAGCATGCACAGTTGTTATTGGCCGAAGTTAGAACCAGGCTTCTATGCCGCATCCACAAGTTCGAGTTCTTCATGACTTAACAGACGATCTATGTCCAGGAGAATTATCATTTCGTCTTGCTTTTTTCCGACCCCCTTCAGGTACTCTCTCCGGAGGTTCGATGGAAGGTTTCCTGTTGTTTGAAACTCTTCAGGGAGAATCTCCACTACATCCGAAATTTCGTCAACTATAACGCCCATGATCCTTCCCGCAATTTCAACAACAATAATCACATGAAATCTTGTATATTCTTTTGCAGGAAGATTAAACTTTTCCCGCAAGTCAAAAACAGGGATTACAGCGCCGCGTAAGTTGATGATCCCTTTGACGAATTCGTCCACTTGCGGCAGAGGAGTGACCTTCCGGTAGCTTAAGACTTCTTTTATTTTGAATATTTCAATCCCGAAAATCTGCCTGTTTATTGAAAAGACAATGTATTGGGTTCCTAACATCAGAATTCCTCAAATCCTTCTTCAAATTCTTTTTCCAACAAATCTTCATTCATGTCATCTACAGGTGATTTGGTCAGCAGATCCTCATACAGCGGGGCGGAAAGAGCTTCAGAATTCCGGCGATTCTTGCGAGCCGGCAGCGGGTCCTTTTCAGTTTTCAGATCCTCTTCCTTTTGCTCCTCCTTGTCTCCAAGGATAAATACCCTTGTTATATTATGAAGCATCTGTGCTTTTTCCGCTAGCTTTCTGGTTTCCTGTGAAATCTCTTCCACAAAATACGCGTTCTTTTCATTCACATCACTCAGCTCTTGAGTCCCATGGCTGATCTGTTCGATCCCCTTCGAGCTTTCCTCATTTCCCAGGGTGACTTCTCCCAATGCATCTGAGACATGCCTTGATGTTTGCACGATTTTGGTAAAACATTCTTTTAATTTATCAACCCACTGCTCTGTTGCAGTCACCTTGGTCATGATTTCCCTGACCAGTGTTTGAATATCCTTGGATGCAATCCCGCTTTTTTTCGCAAGATCCCGTATCTCGGTGGCTACAACCGCAAATCCGCGCCCTTGTTCTCCCGCACGAGCAGCCTCAATAGCCGCATTGATGGATAACAGATTTGTCTGAAATGTAATTTCATTGATCAGTTCCACCATCTCAAAGATCTTCTGGCTCGCATTTGACATCTCAACCATTGCATAAGATGTCTTTTTCACCTCTTCTACCCCATCCTGAGCCACTTTCACGGCGTCTTTGGAAAGAGAATCCGCATGACGGGTATTTGTCAGATTTTCAGTGGTGTTTGAGACAAGCTGTTCCAGAGTGGCGCTTATCTCTTCCATAGCCGATGCCTGCTGCTGGGTCCGCTGGGAAAGATTCTGATTTCCTTCAGAGATATGCGTAACTTCCTTGATTACCGGAATAATGTAACTTTTGACCTTGGCGATCAAATTCACTATGCCGTCAAGTGTCTCATTGATCCTTTTGGTCATCATGTCCATAGCGTCTTCTGTTCCGGAGAGAGTTCCACGCATGGTAAAATCGCCTTTGGCCACCTGCTTGAGCATTTCGGAAAGATCCTCTACCTTCTTTTCCAGATCCTGTTTTGCTTTGCCTTCCCGGAGATATGCTTCCTGAAGACTATTTTCCGCTTCCACCTCGGCAGTCAAATCACGGATGATCTCAAACGCTCCAAGTATCTTTCCTGAAGAATCCTTTAGAACGGAAGAAATGGACATCACAGGGATCTTCTTCCCCTTGCGATCTGTCAGAGTAATGCGTTTGGTTTCCGTAAGCTCACCGGTGGTCAGAGCCCTCTTTACAGGGCAATCCGTATCGCAGGCAGAGCTATGAAACACCTCATTACATGGCCTCCCTATAGCTTTATCCGGTGACAGCCCTGACATACGCGCCGCATTTTCGTTGATAAATGTCACGTTCAGCTCCGGATCGACCATGAAAAACGGATCAACGATTCCAAGTTTCAGGCTGTCTGCATATTCTATCCGGTCGCGTATGCTCTTTACCATCTGGTTGAAGTTGCGAGACAGGTCTCCGATCGAATCTTGATGATCATCGACGGTTTCCACAGTAACATCTCCGGCAGCTACCAGGCTGGTTTTTTCTTTCAGCAGATTAATCCGCCGCGAAACAAGACTGGAAAAGAAAAAATTAATAAAGACCACCATTCCTATAAGGGCAGCCGCAAAATAGACAAAAATCTTGTTTCTGGCGTAACCGATAGCAGCAAACATATTCTTTACAGGCTGCTTCATGACCATTGCGCCGAGGACATTTCTACTTGCTCCATGACAGTGGAAGCAGGATGATTCATTAAGAATCGGTTTAATGGTTACCAGGAAAGGATCTTCACCTTCTGCTTCGAGAAACGATATTCCCGGAGCTTTGCCGGTTGTCAGCGCTTTGACCAGGGCATTGCGCGAGTCATTTCCCTGGAGATATTTTTCTAAGCCGATGTTGATACGTTCCTTTTCCGATGCATAGGTTGTCTTCTGGTTAAAGTCTGTGATGTAAACCTGAACGCCATTCATGCGCTCTTTTACGTCCTTCATCTGCTCTTTTACTGTTTTTTCGTCCCCTACCGACATCGGAAACCTGATGGCGCTGTATATGTTCTTCAGCATGTTGTTTGAAAACTCCGATGCCTGGTTCATGGCGGTCTTTTTGTTGATTACAATGCTTTGATAGAGACTAATCCCCATAAAAACAGATACAATCACGATAGTTGCAACCAATATCTTAGCTCTCATATTCATGTTTTTTGAAAGCTCATAAACAGGATTTTTCATTGATCTTACCTCCAGTTCAATGGGAACCAGCATAGATTGTCGGTTTGTAACGAAAAGCGTTTACCCTGTCCTCGGTATGACAATTCCGGCAACTATCTATGGTTACGTTCCTTATGATTTGAGATGAGTCCTGCGTATCGACGTGGAGTTTGCCTGGACCATGACAGACCTCGCATCCTGCATTTTTGAGTTCGGGCGTCTGTGCCGGATCTATAAAACCACCCTTCTTGCCATAGGCGGTAGTATGACAGCTATAGCATTCCCTTATTTCATCATCAGTAAGTCCCTTTTTCATCTTTTGCACACTCTCAAAAGAACGGCTTTTTCTGGCATGATTCATGAAGGATTCATATTGTTTTTCGTGGCAGGATCGACATGATGCAGACCCTACATAAGTATTTGTTTTTTGTTGCTCAGCTCCCGCAGGCCATGAAAGAAGAAAAACCACCAAAATACCGTGCCACTTCTTTATTTTCATATTTCACCTCCCGGCGATGAATGTTTTGAAAAAGTAATTCTTCAGCCACGAATGAACACAAATTTACACCAAAATATAGGGTAGAATAAATCCTAATGAACAAACCTTTCGTGCTGAAGACTTTCTTTTCCAAAATTAATAAGAATTGCTAACCGCAAGCCCGTTGCCTTCAAATAGTTAAGTGTTTGAGCCCTATGAGCATCTGTAAATCCATAACCAAGTTTACTGTGTACTTCCATTGCTAAGCCAACAATTTTGTATGATAACTCTCTATAAAGAATTTTTTCTTTATTCGAGTTCATTTGTGTTAATTCGTGGCTAACCGAGCTGTTTTGAAAAAAATTTCCTCGAGTCCAAGCAGATCAAGAACTATCGCCGCAGAACCATCTCCCATGATAGTTGCGCCACTTACTCCTCTGACACTCTGATAATTTGATTCGATAGTTTTGATTACCGCCTTGTAGGGATCAAGCGCTTCGTCAACAAGGATTCCGAATCTTTGTTTTCCAGTATCAAGAAAGACCGTAATCGTCCCATCGCGGTCGTTCTCCGATGTCATCGTTTTGTAAATACGATATAAATTCATAAGAGGAAGATATTCTCCCATAAACCTATAAACTTTTTCGTTTGCGCCAAAGGTTCTCACACGTTCCGGTTTAAACTTTTCTACTCCTATTATTCCCCAGAGGGGCACCAGATAAGATCTGCCCTGATCCCGTACGTGCAGAGCCTCGGTGAGGGCAAAGGTCAGAGGAAGAACCAGAGTGAATACGGTTCCCTTTCCCTTTTTCGTCTCAATTTGCATTAACCCTCCAACCCGCTCGATTTCTGTCTTGACGACATTCAGGCCAACCCCTCTTCCAGAGAGTTCGGTTACGCTTGATGCAGTAGAAAAACCAGGGTGGCAGATGATTTCCACAAGTCTGTCATTATCTAACTTTTCACCTGCCGTATTGAGCCCTATTTCCAGAGCACGGCGATGTATCTTTTCCATATCAAGACCGTTACCATCGTCACAAATTTGTATGAATATCTTCCCGCCCTTCTGGTATGCCTTAAACTCGATTGTTCCTTCCGCGGGTTTTCCTGCCGCCACCCGCTCTTCAGGCAGCTCTATACCATGATCCACACAGTTCCGAACCAGATGCTTTAATGGGTCTGCTATATATTCGATTACCTCTTTATCCAGTTCCGTATTAATGCCGGACAGAATAACCTTTATCTGTTTTTTTTGATCATAGGCAGCGTCTCTAACAATCCGCTGAAACCGCTGGAAAGTTCCTTTCAGAGAAAACATCCTTATGCCGGCTACCTGCTCCTGAAATTCACGATTTATCTTGAGCAGGCTTTCTATTTCTTGTTCGATTTCATTTCTGGGAAGATCACCTTCTCTGATAAGGAGGCTCTGCACCCTGGAGAGATTGATTCCGATTTCCTCGGCAAGGTTGACCAGATGGTCTATCTTTTTTACATCTACCCGCAAGCTTGTTTTTCTATAGACATAACGGCTTTCCTGCTGCAGGGAAACCATCTTCTGAACCGCTTCCTTATTAATTTTTCCTTCATCTATCAGAATCTCTCCAAGCTTCTTCTGCTTGTCAAGAGCGCTTTTCAAATCTTCTTTGGTAATACCGCCTCTTTTGACAAGGGCTTCACCCAGAGGTATTGCTCCTAATTGAAGATCGACTCCTTCGATGTAGCGGTCGGTTATATCATCAATTACGATATTATGTTCATCTTTGACAAACATAAAGACATCTTCAACTTCCTGGATAGATGCGGTAGTCTTTAGAATAACCTGCCATGAAATATAAAGTTTATAAAAGTCCATTTCTTTATAGCAGGGAAGTTCGGAAGTATCCGCCGCTATTTCGACACATTCTCCGATCTCCGTTAGATTCAGCAGTATAAGAAGAGGATCATGACCGGAATCGAAAAGGTCTTCTCTAAAGTTAAGATTAATATGATAATAATGCCATTTCTTTGCTTTAGAAGAATCAGCGGCTGATTCCCGTGTCGCTTCTTTTACCCCTTTTATGCCCAGAAAACGGTTTAACTGGGCTTTGCGGGCATTTAAAATATCAGAATCAACATCCGCACCATTGGCGCATCCGTCCACCATGGTGCGGATAAAATCGACATCCTCCAGAAGAAAGGAGATAAGCGGCCTGGTTACGGGAAGTTGATTATTTCTGATTCGGTCCAGAAGGTTTTCGATAAGGTGAACGTATCCGGAAAGGGTATTAAACCCTACCATGGCAGAACCGCTCTTTAAAGTGTGAATTGCTCTAAAAAGTTCTTCCAGGTCGGGCCCGGATCCGGGAGCAGCCTCTATGTGCAGCAGACTTTCTTCTGATCTTCTGAGCAGGTCTTCTGTTTCAGCAAAAAAGACCTGCAAAGTCTCTTCAAGTTCATTCATCAATAGTCCACACCAGTTTCTTTATTGCCCACAAAAATTGCTCGGGTTGGAAAGGCTTTACCAGCCATCCGGAAGCCCCGGCAGCTCTTCCCTTTTCTATCATTGACTCTTCCGATTCTGTGGTAAGAACAAGTATTGGAAGAAATCGAAAATCGCCTTCCTTGACCTTTTTTATGAAAGCAATACCATCCATTCGAGGCATATTGACGTCGGTGACAATCAGTGAGGGAATTTGCCCTTCCTCCTTTACGTTTGCCAGTTTTTCAAGAGCATCTTTTCCATCTTTAGCCTCTGTTACCTTATATCCGGCATTATTAAGGCAAAAGGAAATCGACGATCGAACAGTAGGAGAATCATCTACCACAAAGATAAGTTTTTCCATGTTCCTCCACATTTGGTTAATTGGATGATTGGTTAAACACCTTAATTTTTACACCCCCCTAACCCCCCTCAAGGGGGGAATAAATGGACGGCAATTTTTTAACCTCTAACCAGGAGTCCCTAACCCCCCTCAAGGGGGGAATAAATCGGAAAAATTCCTTTATATTCCCCCTTTGAAGGGGGTTAGGGGGATGTTAATAGTGGCTAAGAAACGACAAATTTTCTAAAATTAAATTGTTTTCACACCAATCCACGAAGAACAAATTAACCAATCATCCAATTAACGAATCTTTAAGACCGCTTATTCCCAAAATTTTTTCCAGTTCAGGAGACAATTCCAGCAACCTCCATTTAATCTTCGGTTCCAGCGACTTTCTGAAAGCGATAAGAAGCTGCAGCGATGCCGTGTCTGCAAATGTTACCTCTGCCAGACAAAGAGAAATTTCCTTTGCTTCAGCAAAATAAGTATCAACAAACTCTTTCAGGTATTCAATGCCATGTATGTTCAGCTCTCCCTTAAACCGGAAAACACCTTCGGTATCCTGGCTTACGGTAAACTGCTGAATCCCCATTTTTTAATTACCTTTTGAACTATATTTTCAGGAGTAAATCCGAATTTCTTCATGACAAGCCTGCCGGGCGCTGAAACTCCAAAGCCGGTTATACCGATTATTGCGCCGCTGTTTCCAACATATCGTTCCCATCCCATTGGAATGCCGGCTTCAACGGCAATGCGCTTTTCCACGTCCGGCAACAGGACTTTATCCTTATATTCCCGCGGCATTTTTTCAAAAAGTTCCCAGCTCGGCATATTGACCACCCTGACCGAAACGCCTTGATTTGCAAGAATTCCGGCGGCTGTCAGAGCTATATGAACTTCCGACCCCGAGGCTATCAGGATAATATCCGGTTTGGCCTCTGAATCAGACCCCCCTGAATCAGACAGGATATAAGCGCCGTTTGCAAGCCCCTCTGCCGGGCCATATATCGATCTGTCTAATACAGGAAGCTTCTGGCGGCTCAGGATCAGAGCTACAGGGCTATCAACACTCTTAATTGCCATACTCCATGCCTGGGCTGTTTCTGCGGCATCTACCGGCCGGATAACAATCAGGCCCGGAATAGCCCTTAAACCGGCCAGGTGTTCGACAGGCTGGTGTGTCGGCCCATCTTCGCCGACCGCGATGCTGTCATGAGTAAAAACATATATTACAGGCAATTTCATCAAACAGGCAAGACGTATTGACGGCCGCATATAGTCTGCAAACACAAGGAATGTTCCCCCATAAGGCCTGATGCCCTTATGAAGGGCCATGCCCGACAGAATCCCTCCCATTGCATGCTCCCTGACTCCGAAGCGGATATTCCTGCCATCATATCTGTTTTTTTGAAACTCATGGGAAGATTCTATATATGTTTTGTTCGAAGGAGCCAGATCAGCAGAACCTCCAACAAGAGCATGAACTTTTCCTGCAATAGCATTGAGCACCTTGCCGGATGCTGCCCGCGTTGCAACGGAGCCTTCGAAATGCGGGAGATCCGCATCCCATCCATCCTTTAACCTTCCGCTTACAGCATCTATCCATCTTTCTGCAAGATCCGGGTATTTGTCTGTATAAATATCGAATTTTTTCCGCCAGTTTAATTCCGCTTCATTTCCACCTGAAGTATATTTTTTGAATATATCAAGAACTTGCTCAGGCACCCAGAAAGAGAGGTCTTCAGGACATCCAAGGTTTTTCTTTGTAAGACGGACTTCATCTTCGCCGAGAGGCGCTCCGTGAGCATCGGATGTGTCCTGCTTGTTTGGGCTGCCAAATGCGATATGTGTGCGCAGCATAATCAGAGAGGGCTTATCTGTTTCCTCCTTTGCCTCAATGACAGCCTTATAAATCGCATTTAGATCATTTCCATCATCAACCTGTAGCACATGCCAGTTATATGCCTTGAATCTTTGAGCGACATCTTCCGTAAAAGATATGTCCGTGCCCCCTTCGATAGAAATTTTGTTATCGTCATAAATACATATCAACCTGGAAAGACCAAGGTGGCCGGCAAGGGATGCGGCTTCAGATGTAATTCCTTCCATCATGTCACCGTCGCCGCACATTACAAATGTATGGTGATCTACAATCTCACAATCAGAGCGGTTATATATTGCTGCAAGGTGCCTTTCAGCCATTGCCATGCCGACTCCATTGGCAAAACCCTGTCCAAGGGGTCCGGTTGTTGTCTCAACTCCCGGAGTATGCCTGAATTCAGGATGTCCCGGGGTTTTGCCGCCCATTTGTCTGAAATTTTTTATATCCTCTAAGCTTAAATCATACCCGCAAAGATAGAGAAGGCTGTATAAAAGCATGGATGCATGGCCTCCGGAAAGAACAAATCTGTCCCGATCCAGCCAGCCAGGGTTTTTCGGATTATGTTTTAAAATACGCGTCCAGAGCACATATCCTGCCGGCGCAAGCCCCATTGGCGCGCCCGGATGTCCGGAATTGGCCTTTTGAACAGCATCCATTGAAAGTGTGCGTATCGTGTTTATGCAAAGTTCATCTGCTTCAGACCGGTTATCCGTCATTCCTGTTTCGTTCATCTATTTTTTTCCTTTAAAAACCTGAGACACAGCAGACTGCCCGCGCCTATTATTCCCACAAACAGAAAGGCCGTGCTAAGGCCCACTGTCTGGCCTATAAACCCCATGGAAACAGGCCCCACCATTTCCCCTAATTCCCGATAAGCGCCGGATATCCCTAAATTTACGGCCAAGTCCTCTTCATCGCTTACATCTCCTATAAAGGCATCACACAAAGGAGATACGCAGCCGATGCCGACAGCCAGCACCAGACATGCCCCGATATAAAACGGAGAACCAAGAAAGGGAAGCAGACACAGGGACAGAGTGGAAAGTATTAAGCCCGCGGTAATCAGTTTTTTCCGGCCCATTGTGTCTGAAAGCCGGCCCAAAAGCGGCTGGACAGCCAGAAACACCACGGCGTTGACAGTAAGAATGATGCCGGCCTTTGCAGGGCCTAACCCTTTGCTGGAAAGCAGAACAGGAACAAACCCGAAAAATGCCCCCAGGAAAATCATGTTGAAAAATATAATCAAAAAAGCCGGCAGAGTCTCTTTGTTTTTTATGGAAAGAACAAGGCTTTTAAACCCGACCTTTTTCTTGTTCCGTTTTTGTAATGCAGAATCGTTTAAAGCAGAGGCAGGCGGCCTGACTACATAGCTCAGAATCAATATCAGCGATGCAACACAGGCGCAAAGGATAAAAATGGATTTAAAACCGTGAAAGTAAACAAAAATACCGCCGATAGTGGGGGCCAGCACATATCCACTGCTTTTAAAGCCTCCGTAAAGGCCGAGAGCCATCCCTTTTCTGTCTATGAAGTATCTGACGAGCAGGGTAGTTGACATAACCGAAAAAAAGGCCGCTCCCGCGCCCTGGAGCCAGCGGATCAGAAACAGCCATGAAGGGTCAATTATCAGGTAAAGCCCTGAGGCCAGTAAAAAAAGCATAAGCCCTAAACGGAGCACCGTCCACTCGCCTATCTTTTTCGACAACACTCCTGCCATGGGTTTTAAGATGATCTCTGCCAAATCGTAAATGGCGATTAAAATCCCTATCGCGATCAGACCGGCTCCGGTCTCCTTTGAATAGGAAGGCAGATTTGCGGCAACAATGTAAGCGCCAAAGGAGGTAACAAATCCCGCGAGGCTCAGGAAGAGAAGCAGAAAAAGCTTTTTACTATGCATATACGAAAACCCCGCGTATTAAGGTAAAAAGTCCGTGAACCTGTGAACGGTTATAAAAGTCCGAATTAGCACTCAAAAAAGACTATCAGGGAAAACACCACGGAAAGAATCCATAATGTATGGCTGAATGTTCTCTTTTTTACCGGGTGGAAGTGGGCATCCGGGCGTTTGTGGCCGTGAATGCATACGTATTGCGCGGTCATCTGCCCTGTTTTTTTATTAACGATTTTATTTCGCTTAACCGATGCGCCGCATACTGTCCCCTCATCATCTATTTCCCGTTTGCAGGTAAGACGCGAGCCCGTCAAAATGCTGATAAGGTTGTAAATCCAGTTCCATGATACTGAAATAGCCGCAAGAGAGATAAAAAAAACCAGCATCCTGGTCTTTGTTACGCCTATATTGCCGAGCTTTTCGCCTAAACGCGAAGGGTGCAGTGGACCCTCCATTGTACCGAAAAACCCAAGATAATACAGCGGAAAACAAAGAATCATGACAATCATTATCATGCAGAACCGGATCAGGCGTTTCTGAATAAAGTTGCGGCTGTTCCACCATCTGGCATAGAGGCTTTCTTTTTTAAAAGGATCAGTTTTTTGAGTAGTCATAGTTTTTTTTGAAACGTGTTAAGTGTGATAGTCTCGTAAAAAGTCTTGAAATCGTCATGCCGGACTTGATAAGCCTGCCCCGTAC
>JASEIZ010000048.1 GCA_030017395.1 Desulfobacterales bacterium
GAGAAACTTTCTGGGTATATTTTCGTCGGGATAAAACCGCATCAAATCCCTCTTCAACAAGCTGTTTACGAACTCGCTCGATTGTCTGGACAGTTACATCAAGTGCCTCGCTGATTATTTCATCTGGCCACCCAGGACCGTTATCGCTTTGGTCCGCCTTAAGCAATATCCGTCCCCGGGTAAACATTCGTGCCGGGCCTCGTCCCGACGTTAACAATTTCGTTAAGGTCTTACGTTCCTCCGTGGATAACCGAACAATGTGCTTTTTCATAGCTTTCCTCAAGGTTTGTGGTAGCATTATAAAAATTGCCTTGAGGAAATATACTATTTATCAAAATAAAAATCAACCTATTTACCCAATAAATTTTAATTGACATGACACTAGGTATTGGCTACATAATTGCGGGACTGGCGGGAGGTACCGACTTCTGGTCACTTTTCTTCTTAATTGGTATCGTTGGCGGCAGCGGTATTGGTTTAGCATATGTTGTGCCGATTACTGTCGGTATGCGTTGGTTCCCCGACAAAAAGGGATTGATTACTGGTCTTGCAGTTGCGGGATTTGGCTTTGGTGCAACCTTGTGGGTAAAACTTGCGGGCGCATGGGGTCATATGATCGTTGACATGGGTATCAGCAAGACTTTTATAATCTACGGAATAATTTTTATCCTTGGAATTATTATCGGCGGTTTTTTCATGGTTTTTCCTCCGGCAGGATGGAGACCATCCGGATATAATCCTGATGTTCCTGCATCAGGCGGAGCTAAAAAAGCTGCAATTATAGATATTCAATCCGGACAAATGTTACGTACACCTCAATTTTATATGATCTTTTTTACTTTTGTTTTTGGTGCAAGCGCAGGCCTTATGAGTATTGGACTCATGAAGTTGTTCCCTATGGTTGCTCTGACAGCGAACGGCGTTCCCAATGCTTCTGAAGTCGCGGGTACAGCAATGGCCTTTTTCTTTTCAATAGCTAATGGTATTGGAAGAATTGCCTGGGGTGCGATGAGTGATAAGCTCGGCAGAAAAAAATCTATCGTTATTATGATGGCCACTCAAGGTATCATCGTTATCCTTTTCCAGTGGATGGCGGGAACTCCTGCTCTACTATTTCTCGGGGCCACACTAATTGGCTTTAATTTTGGTGGTAACTTCGCTCTTTTCCCAACAATTACGGCAGACACTTTTGGAGTAAAATTTATTGGTCAAAACTACGGCTGGGTTTTCCTGGCTTACGGTGTTGGTGGAATCTTTGGCCCAATGCTCGGTGGAAAACTTGGCGATATGGGTAACTTCCCGATGGCTTTCACAATTTGCGGTGTTCTCTGCTTAGCGGCAGCTTTCATTATCAACATGGTAAAACCACCAAAGGATAAAATTGCAACTGTAAGTAAGTAAAATCAATGAAAAAAGAAGAATACCGAAATCAAGCGCTGAAAATCTTACCACGGGTCTGCGCAAAGTGCGGCCGAGAGTTTTCCGGCAAAAAACTGCGCGAGCTCACGGTCCATCACAGAGACCATAACCACAGAAACAATCCGCCCGACGGCAGCAACTGGGAGTTGTTGTGCTTCTACTGCCACGACAACGAGCACTCTCGCTTCCTGGATGCCGAATGGCTTGACACTCAATACCCGGATACCGAAAAAAGATCGACAGTTATCAACACCCCTTTTGCAGATCTCAAGAAACTGTTGCGTGTGCCTGTCCATAAAAGAGAAAAGGATGAAGCAGAATGATTGATAACTGCTGAACAAGAAAGGAAGAATCACCCCTGTCCCTATGCTTGCCTGTCCTCTGTTGAAGGGGTCGGCTCTTTTTCAGTTCCATCGGTTTCAACCGCCTTGTTTTCCAGCTTGCGCTGCCTTTTTTCCTCTTTCTTTTTTTTCTTGTCCATTTCTTTCTGACGCTTCTTAAACTGGTAATTAGATTTTGCCATGGCATTTCCTTTCTGGTTGGTTGCCGGATCGACCGGCTAAATATTTATTTTTTTTAAAAAAATCAACACATCATTATCATCCACACCTTTTTATCAGACCGCAAAAGCAAGCAACAATTGAAACTCCCCGCCGCAAGCAGCGGGGAATGCGCTCGCTTTTGCGGTTCAAGCATCATAGAATGTGTTCGACAATAATTTGAGCTGTTTTTCCGCCGTTCCAGTGGTTCCAGCGCAGTTTGAATATAATCTGATTGAAATTTTCCTGCTGGTTTTTGTTTGTATCTACATTAAAACAGATGGCATTAAAGGAATTACCCATCCTGGAATCAGGCTGCTTTAAAAGCATGCGCCTGTGGTTTTTACCAACGATTTTTGAATCTATTACCCTGACATTTTTGGCCATAAAGAGAGGTTCATCGTTGCCTGTGCCAAACGGCTTTAAGGCTTCAAGTTCATTGATTAAGTCTTCTGAAATGTCGTCAAAATCGAGTTCATAATCAACAGAAATTGTCTGCACAAAATTATCCGGAGAGGTCATTTTTTGAACGGCGTTTTCAAAGTTTTTTTGAAATGCATCCATATTCTCGGCCTTTATTTTCAGACCTGCCGCCATTGAATGGCCGCCAAAGGTTTCAAGAAGGTCAGAGCATGACATAAGTCCTTTATAGATATTAAACCCCGGTATGCTTCTGGCCGATCCTTTGCCGACCCCTTCCTTTATCGCGACAAGGACTACCGGCCGGAAGTATTTTTTTACCATCCTGGATGCAACTATACCCAGAACTCCTTCATGCCACATGTTGCCCAATTTATTATCTGATAAGACCAGAGAACTATTTTTGAGCAGGTATTGATTGTTGTTTAAATATTCGAAAATATCTTCCATTATCTCTTGTTCAATATTATGCCTTTTAATGTTCATGCTGCTGAGTGATTGGGCAAGTTGTTTGGCGGTTTTAAGGTTGTTTGTAGTAAGGAGCTCAACAGCGGCTGAAGCATGATCGATTCTGCCCGCGGCATTTAACCTGGGCGCCAGCCTGAAGGCGATATCTTCCTCATCCACGGAATTGTTTTTTGTCCCACTATATTCTATCAAGGTTTTTATGCCGCATCGATCGCCCGTATTTATCATTTCAAGTCCTGTTTTTACCAATACGCGGTTTTCATCGACAAGAGGGACCATGTCGGCCACGGTTCCAAGAGCTACAAGATCGCAAAGGTTTTTCAGATTTGGTTCCGGCCTGTTTTGCCAAAAATGATTGTCGCGCATGTGT
The DNA here is from genome assembly GCA_030017395.1 of Desulfobacterales bacterium. Classification (GTDB taxonomy): domain Bacteria; phylum Desulfobacterota; class Desulfobacteria; order Desulfobacterales; family ETH-SRB1; genus Desulfaltia. The sequence continues at coordinate 3,217 of JASEIZ010000048.1, forward strand.
TTTCGGAGACAGATCAGAAGACAAAAAGCCACTCCAACACCTGCAAGTATGTGGAAATCTGAACATTTTGGATTTAGCACGGCAACGGCAGGGGGTGGTTTATCGGATATTTCGTGGTGATCTGTAACTATTACATCGATTCCGGAATATTGAGCTGTTTTTACGGCATTGTTACTGCTTGAGCCGCAGTCAACGGTGATTATCAGGTTTATTCCATTTGGCATTGCGTAATCTGTTATATGTTTTGTGTGAAGGCCGTATCCTTCTTTGGTCCTGTGCGGGATATAATATGAAACATCTGCTCCCGTATAATGTAAAAACTCGAAAAGGATTGCTGTTGCGGTGATTCCATCAACATCGTAGTCGCCAAAGATTAATATTTTTTCATGATCTGTTATGGCTGAATAGATACGCTTTACGGCAGCATCCATGTTTTTTATTGAGCATGGAGGCCGCATATTGTTAAGAGAAGGTTTGAGGAAGCGCCGTGCAGCATCTTTTGAAATAATTTTACGATTTGCCAGAATAGTTGCCGTAGCATGGTTGCACTCCAACTCTCCGCGGATGTTTTCGACTGCATTAATATCTGGTTGTAAAAGCCGCCAATATTTTTTCATGACAAGAATTATATATCCGATATCAATAATTTGAACAAGTTATTAAGACTTTTTTTATTGATAAATTAATTTGTATGATGTTAATTGATTTTTAAGCTCCGCACCCTTGATTTTTATCAAAGTCATGACGGTAAAGGAGCCGGACTTAATTTTTGAAGCTTCCCGCCGCAAGCAGCGGGGTTAGCGCTCGCTTTTGCGGTTCAAGCAGAGCGAGAAATTTTATCGTATCGGATTTACCTTGCAAACAATACAGAAATATTATCGTGTTGATCGCAGAGAAATCTGTTTTTTAAGATTTATTTTTGAGGCTTATGACGGCATCGCGATATTAACAACAATTGATCCCGTATTGGGGCTTGTGGTTCTTCAAATTTCTTCCGGATGTGAAGAGTATGTCGAGATGATTTTGCAGGATCTTAAAAAAGAGATTATGATCGAACCGGTTGCGAATTTTGAGAAATCGAGGGAGGTGTTATGAAAAAAGGATTTTATTTCAGCCTTGTGGTGATATTATCTTTTTGTACGCTTGGAATGGGAGGCATGGGAGAAGGTGACGCCATAACCGTGCCAGAGCCCGAAGAAAACTATGCGGTAACCCTTATAGACCAGTCTGACGTGTCAATTGATCTTGAGAAATTTTCCTGTGACGGGCTGACTTGTATTATAGGTAAAATGGGCAGGGTTGAAATATCTATCGGCTTTGACAAGATAAACTCTGTTTTTTTTCTATTACATGATAAAGATGTTGTGGCAAAGATAAATTTAAAAGACGGGAAGGTCGTCGAGCTTGTTGTGGACAATAAAAAACCCTGCTATGGCGTATCTTCATTCGCAGATATCAGGATAGAGACGCAGGATATAAAAAGGCTCACTATTCATAGAAAGATACCAAAAAAGGTTGAGTAGTTGTGTGGGGAATTGGGAGAGTGATTGGTTGTCGATTAAAAGAATAGAGCGGAATGATTCCATCAATCATCAATTATCAATCATAAGTCAACAATCTAAAGAATGAAGACAAAATATTTATACATTAATACTATCGGATGTCAAATGAATGTTTATGACTCCGAACAGATTTCAAAAGTATTAAAACCGTTGCAATATAACATGACATCATCCCTGGAAAAGGCCGATTTGATTATTGCAAATACGTGCGCTATAAGGGAAAAGGCGGAGCAGAAAGTATTCAGCTTTTTAGGGCGTGTTGCGCATCTTAAAAGAAAAAAGCCAAATCTTATTTTAGGGGTTGGCGGATGTGTGGCACAACAGGAAGGGTCTAAGATACTGGAACGCGCACCGTATCTTGATCTTGTTTTCGGTACCCATGCTATCGGCCGTCTTCCGAGCATGATCGAGCGGATAGATGCTAAAAAATGCCGTATCGTCGATGTTGAAATGCCGGAAGGAATAGATGAATCTGTTTTTAGCGCCTATACAGATTATAATAGAAAGGTTACGAGTTTTGTAACTATAATGCAAGGATGTGATAATTATTGCACATACTGTGTGGTTCCTTTTGTGCGAGGCAGAGAGGCAAGCAGGAGTCCTGAAAAAATAATTGGTGAGATCCGCAGCCTTGTTGGATCCGGTATAAAAGAGATTACCCTTCTTGGCCAGAACGTAAACAGTTTTGGTAAAAAGGAAGGATTGTGTTCATTTTCAAAACTTCTTTCTTTTATTAATGAGATCGACGGTCTTTTAAGAATCAGATTTACCACTTCACACCCAAAGGATCTTTCAGATGATTTAATTTATGCTTTTGAAAACCCTGATAAATTATGCAGGCATATACATTTGCCTGTACAGTCAGGATCGGACAGGATATTAAAAAGGATGAACCGGAAATATTCCAGAGATTATTATCTTGCAAAGGTGGATAAACTGCGAAATATTTGTCCTGATATAGCCATCACCTCCGATTTTATTGTGGGTTTTCCAGGGGAGACCGAGGATGATTTTAATGAAACGCTGGACTTGATCAAAACAGTGCAATATGATGATATATTTGCGTTTAAGTATTCCGACCGCCCAAAGGTTCCTTCTGCTCTTTTTCGCCACAAGATATCTGAACAGGATAAAAAAGACAGATTGATTGAATTGTTGAAATCACAGGAATATTATACGAAAAAAAAGAACAAAGTTCTGGAGGGATCGACCCAATCAATACTTGTAGAAGGGTTAAGCAAAAAGAAGCTTCAAACCGACGCAAAAAACAAGCATGTCCAATGGACAGGAAGGACATCAACAAACAAAATCGTAAACTTTATTTCAAACAATGATGTTTCTTTACATAATGAAAATTTTTTAGGAAAGATGATTAATGTAAGGATTGAAAAAGCATTATCCCATTCTCTTCAAGGGATAAGAGTGAAATAATTACTGATTTGAAAGGAGAAAAACGCTTATGCTGCACAAGGTGAGCATAGCCGGGCTGACCATGGATCCTACATCAAACACTCCGATTATTATTTTAAAGTCAGAGGAAGATGGTCAGTCTATTCCAATATGGATTGGATTACTCGAAGCAACATCCATAGCTTCGAGCATGCAGAATATAAAGTTAGATCGTCCTATGACACACGATCTTTTCAAGAATTTTACCAGCATGCTTGATATTGATGTGTCAAAGGTTGAGGTATGTGATTTAAAGGATAATACCTTTTATGCCAGAATATATTTTATTTCCAAAGATAAAAATTTCAGCATGGATGCCCGTCCGAGCGATGCAATAGCCATTGCCCTGAAGTTTAGCGCTCCTATTTATATTGATGATGAAGTTATTGCTAAATCAAAACATGGAGATGTTAAAGCAGAAGCTGTGGACAAAAGCGAAGAAGGAAAAAAATGGGCGGAATATCTTGAACAACTTTCTTCAGAAGATTTTGGAAAATATAAGGTGTAAGGCAACTATTCAGCCACAGATTCACACAGATAAACGCAGATAGTTTTAAAATACAAGAAAATCATTGAACTAAAAGCAGTTTGTACACTTAACTCTGTACATGAAGCTCAATTAATTACTTGAAAGCCCGCCCGCCTCGCCTTAGCTCGCGATAGCGGGCAGGCAACAAATATTGAAGTTGGCCTATTATTAAATTTTGGCAAAAGACCAGAATTTAAAAGATTTATAATATGATAATAAAATAAAAAATATCAGTGATGATTAGCGTAAATCTGTGGCTGAATAATTACAGGGATTACTGAATTAAGAGGATATAAATAAATCATGATTGATCTTCATACACATTCAATTTTTAGCGATGGGGCATTGATCCCGTCCGAGCTTGTCAGGCGTGCTGAATTTGCAGGGCTAAAAGGAATCGGGATTACCGACCATGGTGATTTGTCCAATCTTGATTTTATAGTTCCCAGGATAGTCGCAATATCGGAAGAATTAAATAGAACAGTAAAGATAAAGGTCATCCCTGGCATAGAAATCACACATGTTCACCCTTCATTGATAGCGGATAATGTCAGAAAAGCGCGTTCTCTTGGCGCCAAGATCATCATCGTTCATGGCGAAACAATTGTCGAACCGGTTGCCGCCGGCACCAACAGGGCTGCCCTGGAAGCAGATATCGACATACTTGCGCATCCGGGAATGATTAGCGAAGAAGAGGTTTTAACAGCAAAAGAAAACGGGATTTTTTTGGAGATATCGGCACGTAAGGGGCATTCTCTAACCAATGGACATGTTGCGAAGCTTGCCGGTAAAATTGGCGCAAAGCTTGTAATTAATAGCGACGCGCATGATCCCGGTGATTTGATCGATAAAAGCATGGCGCAACGCATTGTTTGCGGCGCTGGTTTGACCGAGAACGACTTTGAAATGATGCAAGAAAACGCGTCATGTTTTCTATAATTATCTATAGATAGTCTTGATAAAATCAAAATGCTCAATTTTGCGAATTAGTCTTATTGCGAGTCGCTTGCCTCTTGTAAATTCCGTTGACCATGTCAAAAAAGTCCGCCTGTTTTAAAGCAGAAAACCATACGAAACTGTCAAACTTGAGGAGGAATAATAGTTTTGGATCCGATTAAAAATAAGGACTTGGAGATTGCCCAGCATGCTGAAAGAAACATGAAAACCGTGTATCAATTGGGCGAAAAACTCGGGCTGGAAAAAGAAGAGCTCCTTCCCCACGGCCATTATGTGGCAAAGGTTCATGCTCAAAATATTTTAAAACGCCTTAAAAACAAGAAAGACGGCAAATATATCGATATAACCGCTATAACTCCTACACCGCTTGGGGAAGGCAAAACAACTTCAACCATAGGATTAATTCAAGGGTTGTGCAGGCGCGGTAAAAGTGTTTCCGGAGCAATCCGTCAAGCTTCCAGCGGACCCACAATGAATATTAAGGGGGGCGCGGCAGGCGGCGGTCTGGCTCAGTGCATCCCGTTTACTCCGTTTTCATTCGGTTTGACAGGAGATGTGAACGCCGTAATGAATGCGCATAATCTTGCTATGGTGGCATTAACGGCAAGGATGCAGCATGAAAACAATTATTCAGACGAGATACTGGCGGAAAAGAATCTAAAACGGCTCGATATCAATCCCAAAAACATCGAGATGGGATGGATTTTTGATTTTTGCGCTCAGTCGTTGCGCAATATTATTATCGGTCTTGGAGGGAAAATGGATGGTTTTCCCATGCAATCCAGATTTGATATTGCTATGAGCTCTGAGATTATGGCTATTATGGCGATTGCAAGTGATCTGAAAGACATGCGTGAACGGATTGGGAAAATAGTGGTCGCATATAACAAAAATGATGATCCAATTACCACTGCGGATCTTGAGGTTGACGGCGCTATGACAGCATGGATGGTTGAAGCCATTAATCCGAATCTTATTCAGACCATGGAAGGGCAGCCGGTTTTTGTCCACGCGGGACCTTTTGCAAATATTTCAATAGGTCAGTCGTCAATAATTGCAGACAAGGTAGGGTTGAAACTTGTCGACTATCATGTTACTGAAAGCGGATTTGGGACAGACATAGGCTTTGAAAAATTTTGGAATTTAAAATGTCGCTATAGTGGATTAAAACCAGACTGTGCTGTGATAGTTGCGACCATCAGAGCATTGAAATGCCATGGTGGAGGCCCTTCGTTGCCTCCGGGTAAACACGTGGATTCAGCCTATCTTGAAGAAAATGTTGAATGGGTGGAAAAGGGTTGCGAAAATCTTGTTCGTCATATTAAAATTGTTCAGGGTTCAGGAATAAATCCGGTTGTATGTATAAATGCTTTTCATACAGACACCAATGATGAGATAGCTGTTGTGTACAGACTGGCAGAGGCTGCAGGCGCCCGTGTTGCTGTTTCCGAGCATTGGCTAAAGGGCGGTGAAGGAGCCATGGATTTTGCCGATGCAGTGATTGACGCGTGTGAGGACGAAAACGATTTTCATTTTCTTTATGATTTAACTGTTCCGCTGCGCGAACGGATTGAATTGATTGCAAAACAGGTTTACGGCGCAGACGGTGTAAGTTATTCTCCTGAAGCTGAGGTCAAGGCAAAGAGAATAGAAAATGATACGGAATCGGCAAAAATGGGGACATGTATAGTCAAAACACATCTCAGTCTTTCTCATGATCCGGATATTAAAGGTGTGCCTACAGGGTGGATACTTCCTATAAGGGACATTCTTGTTTATAAGGGTGCAGGGTTGATAGCGCCGGTGGCTGGAAGAATAAATCTTATGCCCGGCACTGCTTCTGATCCGGCTTACAGGCGTATTGATGTGGATGTAAAAACAGGAAAGGTAAAGGGCCTTTTTTAAGAGGTATTAAATAATGTCTGCAAAAATTATCAGCGGGACCAAAATCGCAGAGCAGATCCGTAAGAATCTAAAGAAAGAAATATCTGAATTAAAGAAAAAATACGGCTTAATCCCTGGTTTGGTTACAATTCTTGTTGGTGATGACCCGGCTTCACAGATATATGTTGGCCAAAAGCAAAAAGCATGCGAAAATTTGGGGATCTATTCAAGACGAATTGATTTGCCTCCGGAAACCACTGAGAACGTTATTTTGTCCTTAATAAGGGAGTTGAATAAGGATGCTAAGATTCACGGGATATTAGTCCAGCTTCCGCTTCCGAAACAGATCAATCAACAACGTGTTATTTACGCAATCGATCCTGATAAGGATGTAGATGGTTTTCACCCTGTAAATGTTGGGAAGATGGTTATCGGAGAAAAAAGTCTTTTGCCATGCACACCTCATGGCATACTGGAGCTTTTGGTTGGTTCCGGGATAAAGACGGAAGGGGCGGAAGTTGTGATTGTGGGAAGGAGTAATATTGTCGGCAAGCCACTTTTCAATTTAATGATCCAAAAACGGCCTGCCGGCAATGCAACTGTAACTATATGTCATACAAAGACGAGAGATTTGTCTTTTCACACAAAGCGAGCCGATATTCTGATTGCAGCCATTGGACGGCCAAAAGCAATTACACGGGATATGGTTAAGGATGGGGTCGTTGTTATTGATGTTGGGGTAAACAGGATAGGAAAGACTCCTGAAGGAAAAGCGGTTTTGGCAGGTGATGTAGATTTTGAAGGAATAAAAGAAAAAGCTGCTGCGATAACCCCGGTGCCAGGCGGAGTAGGCCCGATGACGATTGTTATGCTTATGAAAAATACTGTGGAAGCAGCTAAAAGGATTGCTGATTGTCGATTGCTGATTGTCGATTGAAAAGATAGGGCACTTCGGTTCCTCAGCATAAACTTAGCGATTCCATCAATCAACAATCGACAATCAACAATCGACAATCATAACAAGGGGGCATGAATTGAAGATAGATATTCCAAAGGTTGCTTATACAGGAAAGATAAAAGAGATTACATTAGGAAAGGGCAAAAATAAAACAACTATCGGAGGGGAGTCATGTTATCCTTTTCATTTATTTGAAGGAACAATGCCAAATCCACCTAAAATAGCTATGGAGGTGTATGACAGTGCGCCCGAAGATTGGCCTGACAGCGCTATGGAACCGTTTGCCGATGTTTTGGACGATCCTGTGGCATGGGCCAGAAAATGCATCGATGTGTATGGGGCCGAAATGATTGCGCTTCAGATGGCGAGTACAGATCCGAACGGTAAAAATATACCTGCTGATAAGGCGGCGGCTATTGCAAAAAAAGTATCAGATGAAATAGAAGTACCGCTGATCATTTGGGGGTGTGAAAATGTAGATAAGGACACAGAGGTATTAAGAAGTATTTGCGAAATCTGTGAAGGCAGAGACTTGATAATCGGCCCTGTAGTTGAAGGCAATTATCGTGCGATCGGGGCAACAGCGATTGCATATAATCATACTGTTATTGCTTCCACACCAATTGATATAAATCTGGCAAAACAGCTTAATATTCTTTTAGGGAACTTAAATGTTCCTGATGACAAAATTATTATTGATCCATCAATAGGTCCTATAGGATACGGGCTTGAATA